>JBGTKN010000312.1:0-3997 GCA_041744615.1 Hyphomonas sp.
GTCCTCGATGATCCCGATTTCCTCTTCCACTTCCTCGACCGTCGGATTCCCGTTGCGGCCATAGAAATGGGTGCCATCCGGATCGCCCGACAGCGCCGTCGCAATCGCCATCGCGTTCGCATTCGCCCGCGCCACACGCAGCTCCAGCGTCTCCAGCCCGCGGTGCAGCAGGTAGGCATCGAACGGGCTCACCACCGCGCCCGCCAGCCGCCGCCATGTCCGCACCGGCGCCATTAGCGCCTCGCTCCGGCTTGCCACATGGCCCGCCAGAAGGTCGGAATGACCGGCCATGGCCTTGGTATCGGCCATGATCGAAATGTCCGCCCCCAGATCAAGCGGGCGCTGGCACAGCGGCGTTGCGGTCGTATTGTCCGCCATCAGGATCGTGCCCGCCGCCTTTGCCTTCGCCCCCACCGCCGCAATGTCGCAGACGTCCAGGCCAGGGTTGGACGGCGTCTCGATCAGCGCGAGCTTCACGCCGGTGAAATCTGCCGCTGCAAAGTCCGAGGTCGCCACCGTCTGCACGCGCACACCCATCGGCTCGAACTGCGCTGCGAGGAGTCCGCGCGCATTGTAATAGCCGTCCGCATGTACCAGCACCCGGTCACCCGGCCGGAGGTGGGCATAGAACACCGCCGCAATCGCTGACATGCCGGACGGAAACAGCACCACATCGGCGTCCTCGATGATCCCGATTTCCTCTTCCACTTCCTCGACCGTCGGATTCCCGTTGCGGCCATAGAAATGGGTGCCATCCTGATCGCCCGGCTGGTGGAAGGTCGAAGACGCAACGATCGGCACCGCTACCGCCTCGCCCTTGGCCAGGCGCTGCGTGCGGTGATGCAACAGCCGCGAGATGGGGGAATAGGGATCAGTCAAGGATGGCGGCTCCTTCGCCAATCAGCGCGCGCAAGCTGGCTCTATCATCTGCGCCCAGCGCCTTCCAGCCAGTGCGCAACGTGTCGAGGCACTTCGCCTGGTACTTGAACACGCCTTGCGCGTAGCGCGCGCCCTCCAGTGTCACCTCGAAGGTTTCAGCCCCGGCGGCCAGCGCTTCGGCGTTCGCTTTCAGGAAGGGCAGGTAGGTATCGCCGGTCTGGGTCAGCAAGGTCTGCACCGGAGCTGTCGTGATCGCGGCTTCTGGCGCCAGCCACTCACCGTCCAGCCCGCTCGCATCATCCGCAAGGTCCAGCCAGCGATAGAGATAGGGCGTCTCCTTGCGCAGCCAGGCCATCGGCGTCGGGTCCACGCTCATCACCTTCAGCTGCCCGTAGAGCGCAATGTCGGCCAGCGAGATCCGGTCTCCGAACAGGAACCGCGTCGGCCCCGTCGCAATGCCTTCCAGCGCCTTGTTCGTCCGCTTCCAGCTCGCCTCGATTACAGGCGCCGTCTCCGGCGTGCAGCCCACCAGCGCCATCCGCGAAATCTGCCGGGCACGGATCATCGCCGCGTGAAGCTCCACGCCTTCGCGTCCGGCATTCGGCAGCGAGTCGAACATGATCCAGTTGGCACACCATTCGGCGTCTTCCGGATAGGCCCAGCGGTAGTGGAACATCGCCTTCATGAACCATTCGTCCGCCATGTCCTCGATCAGCAGGCAGACGAACCGCATCTTCGGGTCCGCCGGCACCAGCGCCCGACCTTTGCCTTCCAGCCCCAGCAGGAACGGCGTCGAATCATTCATCCAGTTGCCGTCCGGTGTGCGGATCACCGGGATCACCTGCGCCTTGACGTGCGGCATCACGCGCCCCCGGTCCTCCGCCGTCATCCCTGTCCAGGTGTGCGGCAAACGTTTCGCCCGCAGCGCCGCCCGCACCTTCAGCGAGTAGGGCGAGCCCAGCGCCCCATAAATCTCGTATCCGCTCATACCTTCTCCCCGCAAAGCCATGTCGGCCGCGTCACAATAAGCTCCTGACAGAGCAGACCTGCCTCACGGTGGCGCGCCATCTCCTTGTAATCCTTATGGTTCAGCGTGGCGATGAAGGCCTGCCGGTTCGGAAAATGGTTTACCAACACCGCGTCCCAGTCTCCGCGGCCGATGAAGTAGCGTTCGGTATCTCCCAGTAGCAACGTTACCCCCCCGACTTCTTCCATCGCCAACGAAAACGTCTCCGAATACCGCGCATACGCCTCGCGCCCGCTGATATCCGCACCATGTTCCGGGTCGCCCGGCGGATACTCCGCCTTGATCCGGAACTTCAGCAGGTTTACCTGCGCCACCGGCCCGTCATGCGGATCATCTCGGAACGCACGGAACTGCGCAGCAGTTGGCTGGAAGGCTGGCATGTTGTCTCTCCCTCAAGCGGCAGACACTACCCCGGATTCCGGCCCTGTCACCTTCTGGCACGGCGAATGCCGTTACGATTTTTCTTTCCTTCCGCAGGCCGGGTGTGATTTCCTGGAGGCCTGTCTCGGGGAGGGCCAGCCTTTTGCTTCGTACCATCTTGATCGCGGCCGCGATTCTCGCCGCCGTCCTGGCCGGCGCTTTCTGGTGGCTGCTCCTCGCCGACTCGAGGGCCCCCGCCGAAGCACCCGGTCTCCTGACCATCGAGGACTGGCGGGCGCAATTGCCCGCCGACACCTCCCAGCTCCCCACCGAAATCCGCGTGCTCGAGATCGGCCGCGACAAGGCGCCCGGTTTTGCCGCCCGCGCCGGTGGCTTCGGCACCGACTGGAACACGACCTACAATTCCGTCCAGATCGTCTGGCCTGAGAAGACCCTGATCATCGACGGCGCCATTGATGCTGACACCGCCATCGGCATGAAACAGTCCGAAGCCGACTGGGACTTCGACGAGGCCGCTTATCAGACCCTCCTCGCCGCCATGCTCGCCGCTGATCAGGTGCTGATCACCCACGAGCACCTCGACCACGTGATGGCCGTCGCCCGCCACCCCGATCCGGAAGCCCTCGCCCCCCGCCTCGTCCTCAACGCACCCCAGATCGCCGCCATGCCCGTCTTCGCCCGCGGCCAGCTCGATCCCGCCATCGCCAACCTCTCCCCGCGCCTCGATGGCAGCGTCCAGCAGGTCGCCCCCGGCGTCATCGTCATCCCGGTCCCCGGCCACACCCCCGGCAGCCAGCTGGTCTACATCCGCCTGCAGGACGGCGGCGAAGTCCTGCTCATCGGCGATGTCGCCTGGTCTCTCAATGCTATCGAAACCCTGACGACCCGCCCCGTCCTTACCCAGTACATCATCTTCGACCCCAACGAGGACCGAACCGCCGTCAAGGCCCAGCTGCGCGCTCTCCACGACCTGATGCAGGCCAACCCCGACCTCACCGTCATCCCCGCCCATGACGGAACCCTGATCAAAGCCCTTCTCGCCGAAGGCCGCCTCACCGAAGGCTTCACCCCCGCGCCCTGACGCCGCCGCGCTTATCGCTTGATCTTCGCCCCGCGGCGCGCCACATCGCGCGCTGATCCCGTATTCATGCCTGCAAAGGAACCTCCGCCCATGGCCGGTCCCCAGTTCGTCTTTCACATGCAGGGCCTGACCAAGGCCTATCCCGGCGGCAAGAAGGTGTTTGAGAACATCCACCTTAACTTCCTGCCGGATGCCAAGATCGGCGTCGTCGGCGTCAACGGCTCGGGTAAATCGACCCTACTGCGCATTATGGCCGGCGTTGATCAGGACTTCGTCGGCGAGGCGTGGGCCGCCGAGGGCGTAAAGGTCGGCTACCTGCCGCAGGAGCCGAAGCTCGACCCCACGAAAAACGTGTTCGACAACATCGCCGCGACCTGCCCGGAGAAGATCATGGTCGACCAGTTCAACGCGATCTCCGAAAGGCTCGGCGAAGACTATTCCGATGAGCTGATGGAGCAGATGACCACGCTGCAGGAGCAGATCGACGCCGCCAATGCCTGGGACATCGATTCCAAGATCGAGATGGCCATGAACGCCCTGCGCTGCCCGGAAAACGACGCCGACGTAACCACCCTGTCGGGCGGCGAAATCCGCCGCGTCGCGATCTGCCAGCTGCTGCTGTCGAAGCC
>JBGTKN010000313.1:0-8553 GCA_041744615.1 Hyphomonas sp.
TGCATAACAAAGTTTTCGCGATTGCTTTGACAGCCTTCGGCCTTGCAATCCAAGCTCCGGCTCATGCCCAGTTCGACCCGGCGACCTTTGCGAAATGGGGCTCCACTCCGGTACTGAAGTTCAAGGTGGTCGAGAGCTACGCTGCAGAGCGCTACGTCCTGAATGGCGGCGACGCGCGTGCCGATGTCAAGGACCGTTATGAACTTGAGTTCCGGTGGAACCAGTTTGAAAGCAAGCTCGTCGGAGAACCGACGTTCACAAACTACGACTCGGAGATCTCTAACGTTCGGGGCTCTACACCGGGCTGCCCGGCTCCTACACTCTCGGGTGATTTCGAGCATGGCTCCGTCGTCTCGATGGTTCAATCCGAGGGCCTGCTTGTGGTGACCCTGCGTACCGATTATCCGGCCGGAGCGGTGTCGCAGATGTGTTCCAATTCGATGAAGGCCGTGGCGGCCAGCAGCGACGAACAGCCCGTGATGCTTATGACGCCCGCAATCGCACTTTTCGGCATGAAAACCGGTCAAATGCCCGGCCTTACGGTTGAGGGTGACACGCTGACGATGACACATGACGAGGGCACCACCTCCTGGACGATCTCGAAGGGCTAGGCATCCCTTTGCCGAGCTGCTGCTTTTGTCTCTGGACAACGGCCAGAATGAGCTGGCCCGACCTGGGCTTATGTCTGCGGCAATGAGGTGGAATCGAAATCGCACAGCGATTTCCCGCCGAACTCCTGGGTGCGTGATGTACCTTCGGCGGCGGCGTGCCGGTAGCTCCAAGGACCGCAAAGGGCCAGGTTGGCTTCAACGATCAGTTTCGGCGTCTGGCAGGGTCGGCTCGGTCCTGCCGTTCGGCCGCCTCAAGGCAACCAGGCAGGACTTCGCCGAAAGCAGCCGGCGAAAGCTACCGCACGAACACTGCTGACGAAGTTGGCTGATGGGGGCATGACGAGACCGAGGTTTCTCAACAACGCGACAGTTTCTTCCGAGGGCTGCGGCGAAATGTTCGTCCCGCGAGCCGTGAACCACCCGCCTTTGAACATCGTTGTTCAACTCCGTCCGTCAACCAATGCGAGACATAAATTCCCACTTGATTCAAGGCTTTGACTTCGCCAGAAAGCTACAGTTTGTTGGAGTTGAGGGATGCGTTTATTTGTTTTCGCCGCATGCGTTTGCACCGCCGCTGTGTCTGGATGCTCATCGAGCGACCTCGCCGCATTCAATGTAGGCTTGCAGGAAGCCAATGGCACCTACTGGCCGGAACAGTCCCAGAGCCAAGCGCTAGAGTGTGCCTCGGGCAACGGGTATGTGATGGAATATTCAGGCGTAAGCGGCGGCCAAGGTTATGTGTATTTCGTGAGTTATGCCGGTGACTATGCCGAGATCACTGTCACCTACGAAGACGGAGATGTTTACGACTTAGGCCTCACCAACGGCGAAACCTCCTACACGATGTACAACCACCCCGGTTATTCTTGGAATTCGTCTTGGGGGTGCTGAGACTGGCCTGATGGCCATCCAGCAAACTGGATAATCAACCCTCGCTCTATCGAACTGCCGCCAACCTAAGACGACAGCCAGCTCATGCTGCGCGAAGAAGGAAGGAGTATTCAGATGCCCCCCCGATTTAACGGAGCCCGACGCACCAGATCTCCAAACGATACGGACCGGGCCGTCGGCGTGAAGCTTCGAAAACTTCGAACTGACGCCGGATTGACACTTCAATCGCTTGGCGAGCAGATCGGCGTCTCACACCAACAGCTCCAGAAATATGAAACGGGCGCCAATAGGATCAGCGCTGGCATGCTGCCAGCAATCGCAGACGCTTTAGGCGTCGATATGATGGACTTCTTTGAGATGGCAATGGCGCCAGACGCCCACGAAATGAGCGAGGCAGACCAGCTGCGGCGTGAGTGCGAACGCTTGCTACGTCGGACCAAGTCGGCAGAAGACTTGCGGGCTATGGCGAAGGTTATGAAAGCGCTCGCCAAGTGAGCCACCGCTAACCTAAGCGACTGGAGTGTTCAGGCATAACAGCTTGCCGTCACAGTCTGCATATGAAGGGCTGAGCCGCACCGGTAATCCCGGAGGCAACTTAGCGGGGGCGCTGCAGTCAGGCGTTTCCTTGGCGCAGAAAAGTCATTGATCCAGCCTTCTGCCCGATGGTCCTGATCGGCTGTTTAGGGCCAGGTTGGCTCCCAGCGTCAAATTCCATGACCGACCGGGTCGATCCAATCGTGCCGTCCAGCGGCCCTACCGCAACTAGGCCGGAGTTCGCCGAAGGCAGTCATTCAGCTGACATTGTCAAAGGAAACTAGTTGGTATGCCGTTGCAGCCGTTTGTTCCCGGTAGCTCGTCGCCGCATTGTAGTGACCTGCCCCGGGTTCTTCGAGCCAAAGTCTCGTTGCACATCGACCGGCCGCTTAGGGCCAGGTTGGCTCCCAGCGTCAAATTCCATGACCGACCGGGTCGATCCAATCGTGCCGTCCAGCGGCCCTACCGCAACTAGGCCGGAGTTCGCCGATTCCGGCCATAGACGCTCGCTCCCGAACAACAGCGACCCCGACCGGGCAAGTCCTATGCGTTATCTTTCATAGGGAGCGACCATGTGGCACGTGTGACCGACATCTTCCTTTGCTGCAACTTTGAGGATCAGGAACGCGACTGGCTCCTTGGGCCAACGCATCGAGCGTCGTTAGCCACAACCGTAGGGCGCTGTTGCGGTGCCCGGTCATTGTTTCAAGTTTAAGTGCGAGGAGGGCACTAATAGCAACCTGGAACGGACGCTGACTTTAAGAAAACTGTCTCACGCGGACCCTGGCATCCAGCGCAGCGGTGCGCGCCATGCTGACTCCGGCGCTCCGCCTTCGATTGCTGAGGTGATACAGCTTGCTCATCGCTTCGGGAGCTGCGAACTTCAGATTTACCGGCAGGCCCCTCAGGCAGTGTTGCGTATAGAACTTCAACTCGTTTCTGGTCCGGTCAAGGAGCGTTCCCGATGTATGCACCCCGTCTTCTGTTGGCCGCATCCGCGTTTTTCCTGAGCGCATGTGCCGGTGTAGAACCGTCTGCATCCGGATCGCCCGGCGAGACTATTGCTCAAACCCCGGCAGAAGCGCCCGCAACTCTGTTGCCGTATCAATCGTTTATGCTGGACAATGGATTGACGGTCCTTTTCCATGTGGACCGTTCGGACCCTGTCGTCGCCGTATCCCTGACCGCACACGTTGGATCGGCCCGCGAAAAACCTGGTCGGACGGGTTTTGCGCATTTGTTCGAGCATCTTCTCTTCCTCGAGTCGGAAAACCTGGGGCCAGGCGGACTCGACCGGATGTCCGCGCGGATTGGCGGGTCGGGGGCCAACGGCTCGACCAGCCGCGACCGTACGAATTATCTGCAAACAGTTCCCAGTGACGCCCTCGAAAAGATGCTTTGGGCAGAGGCGGACAAGCTCGGATGGTTCATCAATACGGTGACCGAGCCTGTGCTCGCCAAGGAGAAGGAAGTTGTCAAGAACGAGAAGCGTCAGGGCGTTGACAACCGGCCCTACGGCCACACGCTCTACGTGCTACACAAAGCGCTCTACCCGGAATCGCATCCCTACAACTGGCAGGTAATCGGTTCGCTCGAAGATCTGCAGGCCGCCACGCTGGAAGACGTCAAGGAATTCTTCCGTGCCTGGTACACCCCGAACAATGTCACCCTCGTCGTGGCGGGAGACTTCGATCCGTCGCAAGCTCGCATCTGGGTCGAGAAGTATTTCTCCGAGATTCCGCGCGGCCCTGAGATTGTTCCTTTGGAAGCCCAACCCGGCATCGTTTCTGAAACGGTCCGCCTGTTGCATGAGGACAATTTCGCGAAGCTGCCTCAGCTGACCATGGTCTGGCCGACGGTTGAGAAGTTTCATCCGGACAGCTACCCGCTCGCGGTGCTCAGCCAGCTGCTAACCGATGGTAAGGAAGCGCCCCTCAATGAAGTGCTGATTGATGAGGCAAAGGTTGCCGCCTCGGTCGCCAGCTTTCCCTACGACAGTGAACTGGCCGGCGAACTGCTCCTGCAGGTCAGCGCCTTCAATGGCACGGATCTCGATCAAGTTGCTGCCGCGATTGATGCAGGCTTTGCCCGCTTCGAAGCCGAGCCGATCACCGCTGACGATCTCCAGCGCATCAAGACGCAGCAGGAAGTGGCCTTTTACAACGCGCTCAGCAGCGTGCTCGGCAAAGGCGCGCAGCTTGCCCAGTACAGCATCTTCGCCGGTAACCCGGGATACATCGACGAAGACCTCGCCCGCTTGCAAGCCGTGACGGTCGAAGACGTCCGGCGCGTCTACGAGACCTACGTCAAGGATAAGCCGTTCGTCGCCGCAAGCTTTGTCCCGAAGGGCGCGCCGGAGCTGGCGCTCGAAGGCTCGGTTCAGGCCGAAGTCGTTATTGAACTCATTGTGCAGGGCGCCGAAGCCGAAGTCGATCTGACGCAGCAGGTCAGCTACGAGCGCACACCCTCACTGATCGATCGCAGCATTGAGCCGCCTTACGGCCTCGCACCGAAGCTTTCTGCGCCAGACGTCTGGAAGGACATGTCGGAAAGCGGGATCGCGGTCTTCGGGATCTCGGATGATGAATTGCCGATGGCGCGTTTCTCTATCGTGATGAAGGGCGGGCATTTGCTCGACACGCCGGAAACGGCGGGGACTGCCAATCTGCTCGGCGAGATCCTGCTCAAGGGCACGGCGACCAAGACGCCGGCCGAACTCGACAAGGCGTTTGCACTGCTGGGGGCGAACGTTTCGGCCAACGTGACGGCCGAGACCTTCGAGATCAACGGCGAGACACTCGCCCGCAACTTCGCGCCGACGATCGCTCTGATCGAAGAAGCGCTCATGGAGCCGCGCTGGGATACGGCCGAGTTTGATCTGGCGCTTGCCCGCACGCGCGATGCCATCGACGCATCACGGTCCGAACCGAACGAGATTGCGGGATGGGCATTCAACTATGTGACCTATGGGCCCGGAAGCATGCGGGCGCTCAGCCTGCTTGGCAGCGAAACCGCTCTGGCCAATATCGATCTGGAAGACCTCAAATCCTGGCGTGCGCGTAATCTTTCGCCCCACCTCACGAGCGTACGCGTGGTGGGTGATGTCAGCGCCGAAGACGTCAAGGCAGCGTTGCAAGGTCTGTCCACACGCTGGCGGAAGGTTGACGTCACCTTGCCGCAGGAAGCGGCGATCCCGTCGCCCGAAGCATCAAAGATCTACTTCTACGATATCCCGGGCGCCTCGCAGTCCGTTCTGCGGTTTGGCTATCCTTCACTGAAGCGCATGGACCCTGACTACGATCTGGCCGGCGTGATGAATTACCGGCTCGGCGGCGGCGGGTTTGCCTCGCGGCTGACGCAGGAACTGCGCGAAGGTAAGGGCTACACCTACGGCATCGGGTCAGATTTCACCGCCACGGCCGCCGAAGGCACGTTCATGATTTTCAGCGGTGTCAGGTCCAACGTGACACTTGAGGCCACGCAGCTCATTCGCGACATCATGGCGGACTATGCATCGACCTTCACGCAGGAAGACCTCGATGTCACCCGCGGTTTCTTCGTCAAGAGTCAGGCCCGGCGATTTGAGTCTCTGGGCGCCAAGCTCGAAGTGCTGTCAGAAATAGCCGGCTACCGTCTGCCGAACGACTTTGTGGTCCAGCAGGTGGCGGTTGTGGAAGCCCTCACACTTTCTGAAATCCAGGCGCTCGCAGGCAAGTTGATCCGTCCGGATGCGATGAATTATGTCATCGTCGGAGATGCAGCAACGCAGGTGCCACGCCTGAAATCGCTCGGCTTCGGAGACCCGGTTGTGATCAACGAAGCGGTGGATGCCTTGACGCGTTAGACCGATGGCCCGGGGCGTCGCGGCCGGCAATTTTATGGTTCACGCCGTCAGAGTTGCAATGCCCTCGTGCGCCACAGCACGGCGCTTTCGATGTCCAGCGATGTATAGATATTCTGCTCTGCGATTGGCGGTGACCCTATTGGGGAAGCGTAGACGCTTGCTCTTCGGCAACCGCGAAGAAAAGCGTGGCCGATCGGCTGTTTGGGGCCACGATAGCTCCGACCATGATCGTCGGCGTCCGGCAGGGACACCTCAGTCCTGTCATTGGAATGCCAAGCAGGCCCCCGGCGAGAGATCGCCGAAATTGGAAGTTCAGTGCGAACGCGCTTCCTCGTTGCGCACATATGAGGTCTTCGTTCTCAAAAGCGGGAACTGAAAGCGCTCGAACGCCGTATAGATAGGCCGCCAAGTCCCGTTGGAACGTAATTCGAGCACCCGCTTAACAACGCCACCCAGTTGAGTGTGAATCGCAAGCCGACAGTCTCCGGCCGCGAGCCCATCCAGTGCATCGGAAACAATTTGCCGCTTTTCTTCGTAGGGAAAGAAGTAGGACCAGAACTCCGCAAAGCCGATGTTGACTTCGTCGCCGTTTTGCAACCCGAGCGTAAGTTCAAACGAAAGTCCTGGCTGCGGGGGCATCCGCATCAGAAGCTCGACAGGAGCCCCAGCGAGTTTTTCAATGGCAAGTGAATGCCGCCGGGCGAAGTCCCGAAACAATGCTTCGGCGTCGTCTGTTTTGTCCATCATATAGTCAGTTTATCAATTTTCCGAATGTCTGAAACGGGCCAATGCACTAACGCGCTCGCGCGCGAGTTGAACGTTGCGGCGTCGGGGATGAACATGACCGTCTGATGTCTCCGGGTAGCGCCCGGATGGGCCGGGAGCGCCCGTCCGGAGGCTCCCATGAGCAACATCGAGAAGACCCAACCGATCCATCCTCTTCGCCAGCGCATGATCGAGGACATGACCCTGCGCGGTCACAGTCCTGGCACGCAGAGGCACTATATTCGCACCGTTCGGGCATGTTGCTCTCATCTCGGGATCAAGCCCGGTGACCTGACCGGCGAGCTGGCGCGCAGCTATCTGCTCTACCTTCAGGGAACGGACGTTTCCTATATGACCGTAAATGGCCAGGCGACAGCTCTGCGTTTCTTCCTGCGCGTGACGCTGGGGCGCCGCGAGGATGTCGAACGCGTCCCGTTGATGGCGCGGGCCAAGTCGCTGCCCGCAGTCCTGACACCTGAAGAGGTTGCCCGCATCATCGCAGCGGCGCCGGGGCTCAAGTACAGGACGGCACTCAGCGTCACCTATGGCGCAGGACTGCGGGCGTCAGAGACCGCCAACCTCAAGGTCTCGGATATCGACAATGCGTCGATGACGCTCCGGATCGAACACGGCAAGGGCAACAAGGACCGCAAGGCCAAGCTGTCGCCGCAGTTGCTCGAGACCTTGCGCAAGTGGTGGCAGGTCGCACGGCCGCAGTACTGGCTGTTTCCCAGCCGGAAGGGCTTGATGTGCCCGATCAGTACACGCCAGCTCTCGCGCCAGTTCAGCTCTGCCGTGGAGGCCGCCGGGATCGACAGGCCGGAGAAGATCACCCTTCACACGCTGCGCCATTCCTTCGCCACGCACCTTCTCGAGGCAGGCGTCGATATCCGCGTCATCCAGGTCATGCTCGGCCACGCCAAGCTCGAGACCACCTCCATCTACACGCGGGTCTCGCCAAAGATGTTGCAGGACGCAGCGAGCCCGTTCGACAGCCTGCCGGTCATCGACCCGGCGGACTGACCGGATATGCCCCGGCCAGCGATCGAGGTTGCGGATATCCTCCGCGGCCTCGGCCCCGCCCTGCGCGATGGGCTCTCGCGCGACCAGCACAGGGCGGTGAACGCGATCCTCGCCTGCCGCACCGCTGCACTCGGCGGGCATGTCTCCCGCTGTGAGGACTGCGGGACCATGGACGTTGCCTATAACTCCTGCCGCAACCGGCATTGTCCGCGATGCCAGGCCGCCGCTTCTTATGAGTGGCTGGAGGCCCGCAGGCGGGACCTGCTTCCCGTGGCCTATTATCATGTCGTGTTCACGCTGCCCGCGCCGCTGGCGCGCGTCGCGTTCCAGAACAAGCGTGTCGTCTACGACGCCCTGTTCAAGGCCGTCTCCGAGACCCTGATGACGATCGGCGCCGACCCGAAGCATCTCGGCGCAAAGCTCGGCGCGACCCTGGTCCTGCACACATGGGGATCAGCGATGACCCATCATCCACACATCCACGGCGTCGTGCCCGGCGGCGGCCTGTCACCCGATGGCCAGCGCTGGGTCGACTGTAGGCGCGGCTTCTTCCTGCCTGTGAGGGTGCTCTCTCGCTTGTTCCGTAGACTGATGTGCGAGCGGCTCGCCGGCCTACATGCCGCCGGCAAGCTCAGCTTCCACGGCGATCTCGCCCCTCTGGCCGACCCCGCAGCGTTCGCGCGCCTCTTGAAGAGCCAGCGCCGGCGCGCCTGGGTCGTCTATGCCAAGCGCCCGTTCGCCGGGCCTGACCAGGTGCTCTCCTATCTCGCCCGCTATACCCACCGGATCGCCATCTCGAACAGCCGGATCACAGCCTATGACGGAACGCGGGTGACGTTCCGGGTCAAGGACTACCGCCGCGAGGGCGAGACCAGATACGGGGTC
>JBGTKN010000314.1:0-2652 GCA_041744615.1 Hyphomonas sp.
CGCGCAGCTGACTTCGCGCGCCGGGTCTGCAGGTCCGGCCGCTTCAGCCGCTCGCCAGCCCTTCAGGACGGAGTCGAGGTTGGTCGTCCGCTCAGGATCATAGACGGCGGCGTTCCTCGGCCAGAAAGGCTCGCGCAGCCAGGTGTCGGTGAGAAAGCGCGCATGGTCCTCTTCGCTGCCCGTGAAATGCCCTTTCGCGATCTTGCGGGCATACGCCGCGCGTTCTTCGTCGCCCGCGAGGTGGCGAACCGTCATCCGGTCAAAGACCTCCCCCAGGCGCGGATCGACGCTAATGTACCAGGCCTCTACTTCAGGATTATGGGACAGAGGGCCCATGCTGGCATAGAGCGCGTCGAGGTTTTCCTCGTATTGCCGGGCCATGTCTGCCAAAGGCTCTGCGGCGTCCCCCACCGGCTCGGCAGCCGCGCCGAGGCTCGCTGCCATCACCATCACGCTGGCCCCGAAGGCCGTCTTCAAATCTGAAATCATGTCCGTCTCCCTGGCCGAGCCTATCCTCGCCGTCACTTCTAAAGGCGTATAAGGGGGCAAAAACAGTTCATCTGTGAACGGACGAAGACGAGAAAGGGCGCCGCTCCTTTCGGAAGCGGCGCCCGCGCGTGCGTCCCCTCACGCGGCTGCTTGAGCGCCTAGCGCTGCAGCGGATACCATTGGCCAGAGCCGTTCGGATCGGCCATCCAGTAGGTGCCCGACTGGTCGACATAGTACTGGTTGCCCTGATAGCTGTTGTAGGTGTTGTAACCCCAGGTGTGCGGCAGGGCCTGTCCGGCGCCGTAGCCGTAATAGGTCGACTGGCCCATCAGGCCGCGCCCGGCTTCCTGGCTGTTTTCCGAATAGCCCTGCGTGTAGGCGCCGTAGGCATTGCGGTAATTGTTGACGCTGTCCTGGTAGCCATTCCAGGCATTGCGCTCATTGGCAGCGATCTGGTTCGAGGTGTCGTAATAGCCCCGGGTGTTCTGGAACCCGCCTGTGGCGGCGTAGTTGTAGGCAAAGGTGCGCAGGTCGCCGTAGAAACTACCATTCGCGATCGCCTGATTATACATCGCGATGACCTGAGGATCGCTCATGTTGCGCTGGATGATGGCGTCCTGCTGGGACTGCATCTGGTAGTTCTGGCCGGCAGCCCAGTCATTGTACATCGCGCCGATGTCCATCTGAGTGAAGTCCTGGGCGGAGGCTGCGCCTGCAGCCGTCAACACGGCGGCAGCGGCGGCAAGGAGGCGGAGCGTTTTCATGGGTCGGTTTCCTTCAGGTTCCGGCGGATCATCCCGCTTACTTTCTACGGCGCGGGCGGGCGGGAAAACGGTTCACATCTCGTCCGATTTTTTGCGCAGATATTTTTTCATGTTGTTTTTCAGGGCGTTGAAAAGAAAATGACCGGCCCTTTTCGGGGCCGGCCTTGAGCGGACGGGACCTGTCGAGGCCGGCGCTCAGTTGCCGCGGATCAGCCGGCCTGCAGATTTCACCGCCGAATTCTCGGACAGTTTCGACATCAGGGAATTGTCCGGCGCATCCGCCTCGTCGATGACCGGTTTGCATCCCTTGGCGGCGAGGGTCAGACGGATCTGCTCAAGCCGCTCTCCGGCCGCTTCCTTTGCATCCGAACGCGCGAGCAGGTTGCCGATGCCATAGTCCACAGGCAGGGCGCGCAGCGTGTTGAGGCTCAGCCCGCCCGACTTGCTGATTTCCTTCTGGACGAGCCGCGTCTCGACATATTCCCGGGTCAGCTGGCCGCAGTCATAGTTGCGAGCCTCGAGTTCGCTGAAGCTCGAGACGGTGGTGTAGCTCTGGGTGGCGCAGGCGGTCAGCGCAAGGCCGGCGGCGATCAGGGCGGAAAGTCGAAGGGTCTGGCGGAACATTTCAGGGTCTCCCGTTTCTGGCGGCGCCCCGGAGTGAATCCCCCACCCGATCGGCCGTCCTGCCTTCACCGGCGCAGGCCCGCCGGAAAACGGTTCACGTGCGGAACGATTTTCCCGCAGCCTGCACGCCTGCCGGGCGCGGATGCTTGCAATCGGGCGGCGCGCAAGGCACCAATCGCGCCTGGGGCAGCCGGACGTGGGGACGATGAGCGAGGAATCCGAACTGGCGATCTCGGCGCTGTCGAGCCGTGACCGCGACCGCCTGCTCGGCGAAGTCTATGACGAGCTGCGTATCCTGGCGCGCAAGATCCTGTCGGGAGACCGCGCCCGCCAGCACATCGCGCCCACCGAACTCGTCCACGGCGCCGCCATCAAGATCATTGGCCAGAGATCGATCTCCGCCAGGGAGCGCACCCATTTTTTCGCCTATTCCGCCCATATCATGCGCCAGGTGCTGATTGACGAAGTACGGCGCGAGCGCGCCGGCAAACGCGGCGGCCCGAAAGTCACGCTGATCACCGAGATCGCCGACAATGCTGCGCCCGATTCCGGACCGATTGATGTCGAAGCCATCCACGACGCCCTGAACCGCCTGGCAGAGGCCGACCCCGCCCTCGCCGCCCTCGTCGAGAAGCGCTACTTTTCCGGCCTCACCCTGGAAGAGATCGCCGAGGCCGAGGATATCTCCCTGTCGACGGTCAAGCGCCAGTGGCGCGTGGCCCGCGCCTGGCTGCATGACGCGCTGAAACCGGAAACCTAGCGGCAGGCGCGCGCC
>JBGTKN010000315.1:0-3963 GCA_041744615.1 Hyphomonas sp.
GAAGCGGCTGTCAGGCCCTCCGTCTCCGGTTGATCGGCGGGGCCGAACGCGGCTAGGCTGCGCGGCATGATGCGGAGGGACGCTGCATGATCCGGGGCTTCACCTTCGAGCGCGCGCTCAGCTGGCCCTTCACTGCGCCGCATGTGGCCAGCTTCCCGTGGATCTTCGGTCTTGCCTACGCGCTCGTGTTCACGGCGGTGTTCGGCGCCATCGCCCTGCTGTCGGCGGACGACTTCGTTGCCTGGATCGCGGCGCTGGAGGCAGCCGACGGCAGCGCCAATCCGGATGCGGGTTTCGACGCGCTCTTCGGCGGCTTCGCCGGACTGATCCCCTGGATGGCGTTCAGCGGGCTGGCCAGTTGGGTCATCTGGGCGATGTTCGAGACCGCCTCGCAACGACGCTATATCCGGGGCGAGACTTTCTCGCTCGGCTTCGGGGCGGACGAGGCGCGCATGATGGTGGTCGGACTGCTCTGGGGCCTTGTCGGCTTCGTCCTGATTGCCGGACCCGTCTTTCTCATCATGTGGTCGGCCTTCGCGGCGATCATGGCGGGCGCCGAAGGCATGACGGACGCAGAAGTGGGCGAGCGCATTGTCGGTCCGATGTTCGGCGCATTGGGCCTGATGCTGCTGATCATGCCGGTCTACGTATTCCTCGCGACGCGGCTCGCGCCCTGCTTTGCGCTGACAGTCCGCACACGGAGAATAAGTTTCTTCGATGCCTGGAACGTCTCGCGCGGACGCTTCTGGCCGATTCTCGGCGCCTATGTGATCCTGGCCTTTGCGGGTGGCATAATCGGGCAGGTAATCACCGGCATCGCGCAGGTCCTGATGATGCCTTCGATGATGAATATCGCCAATGCTGCCGATCGCGGCGGCGATGTGACAGCGCTGCTACTGTCGGCCTCCTTCCTCCTTCCCGTGGGTGCCTTCGTCTTCATCGTTCTGTTCGTGCAGGGCGTCTTGCAGCATGCTGTCGGCGGTCCCGCCGCCTTCGCCGTGCGCCACGATCCGCGCGGCGGGATCGAGGAAGAATACCAGATCGATTCGTTTAACTGAAAGACGGGCAGCAAGCGCATGACCAGTGACCGGATAAACCTGAATGGCGCGACGATGCACTTTCTGCATACGGAGGGACCAGGCGGATTTCTGCCGCGGTTTGCTCTGGTCTATGCAGCGGTATCGCTAGTGTTGCAGGCGGCCGCCTTATGGACGCAGGCCCCTGTCTACGAACTCTATCTGCGAGCGTTTGTCGAGGGTGACGGAGACTTCTCGCCCTATCTGGAAGAGATGAACGCCCACGCGATGCGCGCCAATCTCGGCTCGCTGCTGCTGCTGCCGTTTAGTCTCGGTATCTGGGTCATCTTCGAAGCGGCCAGTCAGCGCCGCTATATCCGGGCCGAAGGCTTCGGCCTGAAACTCGGCGCCGATGAAGGCCGTCTGTCCGTTGTTGGCCTGATCTGGTTTGCGCTGTTGATTGCGGGCTACTTCGCGCTGGTGATCGGCGCTGTCCTGCCCGGTATGATTGCCGGCCTCGCACTCGGCGTGGCGGCGGGG
The DNA here is from genome assembly GCA_041744615.1 of Hyphomonas sp. Classification (GTDB taxonomy): domain Bacteria; phylum Pseudomonadota; class Alphaproteobacteria; order Caulobacterales; family Hyphomonadaceae; genus Hyphomonas. The sequence goes on from JBGTKN010000315.1 coordinate 1,557, forward strand.
TTCGCGCTTGGCGGCTTGATCCTGCTGGCCGGAATGATTGCGGCGCTGTACCTGTTCGCGCGCCTGTCTCCTGCCGCGTCCCTGACCATCCGCGACCGGCAGATTCGTTTCTTCGAAAGCTGGAACCTGACGAACGGCTATGGCTGGTCAATCGCCGGGAGCTATTTCGCGCTGTTCGCAGTGTTCACCCTCGTCTCGCTGCTTCTCTACGGCGCGCTGATATTCCTCGGCTTCGTGCTGCTCGCGCCGACAATCGATTCAAGCGCAGGCAACGAGACCGCCGGGGCTGTGCTCGCCGTCATGGCGCAGCCGGTTTTCTGGGCTCCGATGAGCTTCTTCATGCTCCTTGTGCTGATGGTCTTCGGCATCTTCGCGCACGCGCTGGGCGGCCCCGCAGCCTGGATGGTTCACCAGAATTCGTTCCAGGGCGGCACCGCGATCACGGAGACGTTCGGGTAGGCGGAGGCGTTACTTCGCGCCCGCTCCGGCTTTCGCCTTCTTCGCAGGTTTCTTCGACTTGTCGTCTGCTGGCGGAGCCTTCGCCGCCGCTTTCGCGCGCTTGTTGCGAAGGGCACGGCGCTCATCCTGGCGGCGGAAGGTCTCCGCGAGAAACCGGCCGGTATGGCTTTCCGGAATCGCCGCGATGTCTTCCGGCGTGCCGGCTGCGATCAGCATGCCGCCGCCATCTCCGCCTTCGGGACCGAGGTCGAGCACCCAGTCGGCGGTCTTCACCACATCGAGGTTGTGCTCGATGACGACGATCGTGTTGCCCGCATCGACCAGCTCATGCAGCACTTCAAGCAGTTTCTTGACGTCCTCGAAATGCAGGCCCGTGGTCGGCTCGTCGAGGATGTACAGCGTACGCCCTGTCGCGCGTTTCGAGAGTTCCTTGGCGAGTTTCACGCGCTGCGCTTCACCGCCCGAAAGCGTCGTTGCCTGCTGGCCGACCTTCACATAGCCAAGGCCGACCTGATTCAGCGTGTCGAGCTTCGAGGCGATGGCCGGCACGGCGGCAAAGAATTTCGCGCCGTCCTCGACCGTCATGTCGAGCACGTCGGCAATCGACTTGCCCTTGAAATGCACGTCCAGCGTCTCGCGGTTATAGCGTTTGCCCTTGCAGGTCTCGCAGGTGACATAGACATCCGGCAGGAAGTGCATCTCGATCTTGATGACGCCGTCGCCCTGGCAAGCTTCGCAGCGCCCGCCCTTGACGTTGAAGCTGAACCGGCCCGGCGCGTAGCCGCGCGCCTTTGATTCGGGCAGGCCGGCATACCAGTCGCGGATCGGGCCGAAGGCGCCGGTATAGGTGGCGGGGTTGGAGCGCGGCGTGCGGCCGATGGGCGACTGGTCGATATCGATGACCTTGTCGAGATGCTGCAGCCCGTCGAGACTGTCATACGGCGCGGGCGAATCCGACGAGCCGTTGAGTTTGCGGGCCAGCGCCTTGTACAACGTCTCGATGATCAGCGTGGACTTGCCGCCGCCGGAGACGCCGGTGACGCAGGTGAACGTGCCGAGCGGAATCGAAGCGGTGACGTTCTTAAGGTTGTTGCCGGTCGCACCCTTGACCACGAGGCTGCGCGAGCCCTTGGTGACCGGGCGGCGCTTCGGGATCGCGATTTCGCGCGTGCCGTTGAGATAATCCGCTGTCAGACTTTTCCGATTGGCCATCACCTCTTCGGGACTTCCCTGCGCGATGATCTCGCCGCCATGCACACCGGCGGCGGGGCCCATGTCGATGACATGGTCAGCGGTGAGGATCGCGTCTTCGTCATGCTCGACCACGATGACCGAATTGCCGAGATCCCTCAGCCGGCGGAGCGTCACCAGCAGGCGTTCGTTGTCGCGCTGGTGCAGGCCGATGGACGGCTCGTCGAGCACGTAGAGCACACCGGTCAGGCCGGAGCCGATCTGCGAGGCAAGCCGGATGCGCTGGCTTTCGCCGCCGGACAAAGTGCCGGAGGCGCGGCCGAGCGAGAGATAGTCAAGGCCGACATCATTGAGGAAGTTCAGCCGGTCGTTGATTTCCTTCAGGATGCGCGCGGCGATCTCCTTCTGCTGTTTGGTCAGCGTCTTCGCAACGCCGCCGAACCACTCCCCCGCCTTGCGGATGGAGAATTCGCCGGCCTGAGAGATGTCGAGGCCCGCGATCTTCACGGCGAGGGCCTGCGGCTTGAGGCGCTTGCCGCCGCAGGCGGGACACGGCGCGGCAGACTGGAAACGCGCGATCTCCTCGCGCACCCAGGCGCTGTCGGTTTCGCGGTACCGCCGGTCAAGGTTCGGGATCACGCCTTCGAAGGTTTTCTTCGTCTTATAGGTGCGCATGCCGTCATCATAGAGGAACTGGATTTCCTCATCGCCAGTTCCGTGGAGGATGATGTCCTGGATTCGCTCGGGCAGCTTGTTC
>JBGTKN010000316.1:0-7368 GCA_041744615.1 Hyphomonas sp.
GCCCCGGCCTCACCGCCGGGGCGGTTTTCGTTTGGACACGGATGAAAAGCCGCAGGCGGCAGGTCGGTTCTGCACTGGCTCTGACCGACCTCCTTCTGGGCGGACTCGCGCACATTCCAAACTGCGGTGTCGGCCCCATGGGACCGGACCGGATAGCGCAGGAAACCTCGGGGGTTTTTGGTGTGCCCAACAGGGATCGAACCTGTGACCTACTGATTAAAAGTCAGTTGCTCTACCGGCTGAGCTATGGGCACGACCGAACGGTCGGAGTGAACCGAAGCGGCCATTTAGGCTGCGCGAAGGGGTCGGTCAACCGCTACCTGCATCGCACGGCTTGATGACCCCGGGTTTTTGTCGTTCCCTCTGATCATGAAGGTATTTCTGATCTCCGCGATGGCCCTGATGGCCGTTTCAGCGTGCGCCAGCCGGGAGACGCCACCCGACGACGCAAGCCAGGGATCGCTGGCTGGAAACGCCGGCGCCGCCGCCGGCAGCGCAACCGCCCAGACACGGGACGGCTTCGCCGATGCCGCCCTGACGCCCCTGGAGGACTTCAACCTGAGGCGCCGCCAGATCCCGCCGCTGCTGGCCCAGATGGACAGTCCTTACGATGCGGCAACCGAACTGGACTGCGGCCAGATTGCCGCAATGATCGCCGAACTCGACCAGGTCCTCGGAAGCGACTGGGACGCGCCGGAGCCTGACGAACGTTTGAGGACCGAGATCCTGGCCGATGAGGCGGCTGACGCGACGCTCGGCGTGGTGCGGTCCGGAGCCACGGGATGGATTCCTTTCCGGGGCCTGATTCGCAAGGCAACAGGCGCGGAGAGCCATGAAACCAAGTACAACCGCGCCTACAAGATCGGTGCGCAAAAGCGTGCTTATCTCAAGGGCTACGGCCTCGCCCGCGACTGTGATGTCCCGGCCCGGCCGGATTTCGCAACGCTGCTGACCCAGGACATCGACGCGATCATCTACAAGCACGATACGCCGGAAACCCCGCCGGACTAGGCTTCCTTTGGCGACGACCTTGTCGCGGCCCAGGTCTGCGCAAGCCGGGCGCGCAGCGCCTCGAACCGTCCCTCGGCAATCGCTGAGCGCATCTCGGCCATCAGGTGCTGGAAGAAGGCCGTGTTGTGCCAGGAGAGCACCATGGGTCCGAGGTATTCCCCGGCCTTGAAGAGGTGGTGCAGGTAAGCGCGCGAGAAGTCGCGGCTGGCCGGGCAGTCGACAGCTTCGTCCAGTGGTGAGAGGTCTTCGGCGAATCTCGCGTTGGTGATGTTGACTGGCCCGCCCCAGGTCCAGGCCTGGCCGTGGCGCCCGGAACGCGTGGGCAGCACGCAGTCAAACATGTCGACACCTCGCGCGACGCTTTCGACGAGGTCGATGGGCTTGCCGACGCCCATCACGTACCGCGGAAGATGAGCCGGCAGATGCGGCACCGTGAAGTCGATCGTATCGCACATCTGCTGGTGGCCTTCACCGACCGCGAGGCCACCAAGTGCAATGCCGCCGAAGCCTTGGGCGACGACGCCCTTGGCGGACCGTTCGCGCAGCGCAGGGAAATTCGACCCCTGCACGATGCCGAACAGGGTTTGCCCAGCGCGCTGGCCGAAGGCGTCGAGGCTGCGCTCACCCCAGCGGAGGGAGAGCTCGAGACTGCGCGCCGCTTCCTGCTCGGTGCAGGGAAAGTTTGTGCATTCGTCGAGTTGCATCGAGATGTCGGCGCCGAGGAGGTCGGCCTGGATCTCGATGGAGCGGGCGGGCGTGAGGCGGTGCGTGGAGCCGTCGATATGGCTTTGGAAGGTGACGCCGTCGGGGTCCATCTTGCGCAGTTGGGCGAGTGACCAGACCTGGAAGCCGCCGCTGTCGGTCAGCATCGGGCCGGACCATTTGGCGAAGGCGTGCAGGCCGCCGAGCGTCTTCACGCGCTCGGCACCTGGGCGCAGCATCAGGTGATAGGTATTTCCCAGGATGATGTCGGCGCCAGTGGATGCGACCTGGTCCATGTAGAGCGCCTTGACCGTGCCGGCCGTGCCGACCGGCATGAAGGCGGGCGTGCGAATGTCGCCGCGCGGCGTGCGCAATCGCCCGGTGCGTGCTGCGCCTTCGGTTGCGGAGATTTCAAACGGGAACGTCGCCATGGGGGCGGCCTATAGGCCGGAGGCCGGGCGAAGCCAAGCGCGGTGTTCAGGCTGCCATCGCGCCCCAGGCGGCCATCAGGATGGTGAAGGCCCGCATGTCTCCGGTGGTCGTCGGTGCCATCTTGTTCATGACGTAGGCGTAGGTGGCGCGCGCATCCATGTCGCTGACCACCAGTGAGCCGCCATAACCGCCCCAATAGACGCTGTTCGGGTTGGGGAACGGGACCATACCGCCGGCGAGGCCGAAACCCATGCCATAGCGCACCGGTATACCGAGGATCTTGTCTGTTCCCTCGATCTGCAGTTCGAGCGCCTTGCGGACGCCGGCTTCCGAGAGGATCCGCTTGCCGTTGGCAAAGCCGCCATTCGCCATCAGCGACTGGACCGCAGCAACGGAGCGAGCATTGCCCGTGCCGCCGGCTGCGGGAATCTCCGCGCCGCGCCAGGCGCGGGTGCGAGTGTCGAGCGGGTTGATCGGCGGATTGTTCGACATGTTTGCAACGAGTTCGTCCGGCGTGCCTTGCCCGATCCCTCCCCCCGGCGGGGGCGGTGTGAGATCCGCCACGCGGTGATCCTCCGTGGACGGAAGGCCGATATAGAAGTCCGCGCTGAGCGGCTCTGCTATTTCCTTGCGGAACAGTGTGCCGACTGTCTGGCCAGCTACGCGGCGGATGACTTCGCCGACCAGGTAGCCCTGCGTCATTGCATGGTAGCCGGGTGCGCTGCCGGGCTTCCAGTAGGGCGCCTGCGCAGCGAGGAGGCTGGTCGCCTTTTCCCAATCATAGAGGTCTTCGCGCATCAGAGGCTCTTTCCAGCCGGAGAGGCCGGCGGAATGGCACATCAGGTGGGCGACGGTGACATCTTCCTTACCGTTGGCCGCGAACTCGGGCCAGTACTTTGCGACCGGCGCTGCAAAGTCGAGCGCGCCCTTGTCGGCGAGGAAGAGCGCGGTGAGCGCCGTCATCGTTTTGGTGGTCGAGTAGACGTTGACGATCGTGTCCCTTTCCCAAGGCCTGGTCTGCACCTCATCGGCGAAGCCCGCCCAGAGATCGACAACAGTCTTGCCCTCGAGCGTCATGCAGAAGCTGGCGCCGTTTTCCTGCACGCCATCGAAGTTCGATTCGAACGCGGCCCTCACCGGCGCAAACCGGTCTTCTGCAAATCCGTGGGCTTTGACGCTGGTCATTCAATCCTCCCGCCCCGCCAGCGTCCGGTTTTCCGGCATCGTTCCGGCGGGAGCGGCAAGAACTATGCAGGAGCCGCAAGCGTGACAAGACCTTCCGCAAGGGAGGATGGCGGGCGCAGGCGCGCGATTTCCAGGAAATCAGAACGTGATTTCGACGCCGGCGAGTTCTGGCAATTGCAGCACGATCACGAGGTCGCGCAGCTCCTGGCGGGCCGCCTTGTGGCTCATCGTGAAGGCGACGTTTGAGGTCTTCTCTGACAGGTCCAGGAGGGTCAGACCGGCCGGGAAAAGTTCGCGGTAGATCACGCGCTCCGAGAGGCCCGGCGCGAGGCGGAAGCCGATCCGCTTGGAGAGGTTTTCCAAAGCGCCGCCGACGCGTTCCTTGTTGCGGGCCGCCAGCGGTGACATCCGGTTGCGCATCACGACCCAATCGATCGGTCGGCGGGAGGTCTGGGCTTTCTTCTTGCGGCAGGTCCAGACCATCTCGGAATAGAAGCTCGGGCGCAGCACTTCGAGTGTCTGCGGGTTGACGTCGCCGAGCAGGTCGAAGTCCACGAAGCTGTCGTTCAGCGGCGTGATCAGCGTGTCGGCATACATGTGCGCGAGGCGCGACAGGAAGGTGTCGCCGCCGGGCGCATCGATGATGATGAAATCGCACTCGCGCTTCAGGCGAGCGAGCGAGGTGAGGAAACGCTGGCTTTCCTCGGCCTCGGCCTTGTCGAGATCGCGGTCCTGGCTCGCCTCGACGCGGACGATTTCCGGCATCGAGAGCTGCGCGCCGGTGTTCTGCATCCAGCGCGTGCGGTTTTCGAGATAGCGGGTCAGCGAACGCTGGCGCACATCGAGATCAATGACGCCGACTTTCTTGCCAATGCACATAAGCGCGACGCTGAGATGGATCGAGACGGTGGACTTGCCCGCCCCACCCTTTTCGTTGCCGATGACGATAATGCGGGCTTCAGCTACCGGCTGGGCGATGTCGGTCAAGCCGGGTCGGCTCAGGGAAGACATCCCATCGGCGGGCATGAAAGCTACTCCACAATCTGCTCGGCCTGAGGCCGGCTAAACCAACAAATCACGCGACGCGTGGCAGTGATTCAATAGACGTGGAGGGTTTCTGAAGTGTTAGGGAGCTTTCGATGAACAGGTCATCTTCATCGAATGCGACAACATTCGTGAGCACCGGGATCGGCTGCGCGATCTCGTCGAAGAGGACCGGATCGAAGGAAACCGATCCTGCGGCCAGCGGCGTGTAGGTCTCTTCGGCGGCGAGCGGCATCTTGGTGAGGCTCGAGAGGATCGAGCGCAGGCCGGCAAGCGCGCCGGTCACACGGCCATATTCCTGGTCCAGAAGGTAGGCTTCTGAGGAAACCGCCGCCTGCGGACGATCAAACATCCAGCTGTCGCTCAAGTCTTCCGGTTCGGCGCCGCTTCTCAGCGCATCCGGCTGCCGGACACTGATGCGGGCCTTCCGCAGACCCAGCGTGACGGCCCCGTACATGGCCAGCGAACGAACGGTATCAACGATGCGGTGTGTCATGACTTGGAAATTCCGGCCTATGGGTTAACAACCCGTTTACAACAGCCTGATGCGGGACAGGATCAAAGTGAATTCCAGGACAGAAAAGACTGTGACCGTCGTGCGCACGCGTGTGGCGCTGCAGCAACAGGTGCGTGCCTGGAAAGCCGCAGGTGAAACGGTCGGATTCGTACCCACCATGGGCGCCCTCCATACGGGTCACCTTTCGCTCGTTGAAAAGGCGAAGGAAAACGCGAGCCGCACGATCACGAGCATTTTTGTTAACCCGGCGCAGTTCGCCCCGGGTGAGGATTTCGAGACATACCCGAGACGTGAAGCCGACGATCTTGCCTTGCTGGAAGCGGCCGGTTGCAACCTCGTTTATTTGCCGACTGTTGCAGAAATGTATCCCGATGGTTCGGTCACGGACGTTCGGGTGAACGGCATGTCGGACCTGCTCGACGGAATCTACCGCCCACACTTCTTCTATGGCGTGGCGACCGTGGTGGCGCGCCTGTTTCTGCATGCGCAGCCCGACATTGCCGTGTTCGGCGAGAAAGATTTCCAGCAACTGCAGATCATCCGCCGCATGGTGCACGATCTTGGCTTTCCGATTCGGATCATCGGCGGCGAGACAAGGCGCGACGAGGACGGGCTCGCGCAGTCCTCGCGCAATCTATACCTCTCGGCCGAGGAGCGGCGTACGGCAGGCGCGATGTTTGCCGCCCTCCACCGCGCTGCGATGCGCCTTTCGCTGGGTGGCCTTCCGGCCGAGGTATGTGCGGAGGCAGAAGCGCATCTGATTCGGGCCGGATTCCGCAGCGTGGATTATGTTGCGCTGGTCGATCCAGACTCGCTGGCCGCGCTCCCGAATGATTCGCCGATGCGCTCCGGCACGGCGCGCCTGCTCGGCGCGGCCTGGCTCGGGCGCACCAGACTGATCGACAATCTCAACGTGTCGCGGTGAAGGCTTTAAGCGCCTCCAGGCAACGCGCGTTGTCTTCTGCGCTGCCGACAGTGATGCGCAGCTTCGTCGGCAGGCCGTAGCCGCCGATTGCCCGAACGAGGATCGCCTGATCCTTGAGGTGCTGGTGTGCGGCAGCAGCGCGGTTTGCGGCGCCGAATTCGCAGACCACGAAATTCGCATGAGAGACCGGCGTAGGCAGGCCCATTGCGTTCAGCGCATCGGTCATCGCAGTGCGCCAGAGCGTATTGTGGTCGCGTGACATCTTGAGGAAGGCCTCGTCGCCGACGCTGGTAATTCCGGCTTCAACCGCCAGCGTGTTGACGTTGAACGGCCCCCGGATGCGCTGGAACGTCTCCGCGACCGGTTTCGGCATATAGGCCCAGCCGAGTCGCAAGGCGGCGAGACCATAGATCTTCGAGAAGGTCCGCATCATCACGGTCGTGTCGCGCCGGTCGACCATATCTCGCAGCGCCGCTTCGTAGTCCGGGCCCAGATATTCCGAATACGCTCCGTCGACAACAAACAGGACATGCGGCGGCAAGGCGTCCTGCAAGCCCTTGAGCGACTCAAGGGAGAGCATAGTCCCGGTCGGATTGTTGGGGTTCGCCAGGAAGAGGATTTTCGTCTGCGGCGAAACGGCCCCGAGGATGGCGTTGACGCCGGCGGTCATGTCGGTCTCCGGCGCCTTTATCGCGGCGGCGCCATGTGCGCGGGCGGAGACCTCGTACATCGAGAAGGCATGCTCGGTGAACAGCACTTCGTCGCCGGGACCGGCATAGCACTGGGTAAGCAGGTGGATGATCTCGTCCGACCCCGCCGACGTCACAACGCGGGAAGGATCGGCTATCGCTTTAGCTCGGGCGATGGCTTCGCGCAGAGCGGTGTAATCTGGATCGGGATAGACTTGGAGCCCCTCGCCCGCCGCCTTGCGGATCGCCTCGACCGCCAGCGGGCTGGGCCCGAACGGGTTTTCGTTCGAGGCAAGCATCGCCACAGGCATTGTTGCCCCGTGCAGTTTGCCGCCGGGCACATAGGACTTGGTGTTGCTGATATGGTCGAGAGGCTTGATCGTGTTCATCGTGGGGGCGCTTACACCAATCGCGTCGCGTCGGAAATGGCGCCGCGGGCCGCGGGTCAGGACTTTCTGATCGCCGTCGATTCCCGCACGACCAGCTTGTGGGGCAGCACGCTGGAGGCAGGCGCCTGCGCGTCCGCCTTGTCGAACAGGATACCGGCCGCCTGCGAAGCCATTTCGCGGATCGGCTGGTAGATCGTTGTCAGAGACGGCACCAGGACCGAGGCGAGCGGGGTGTCGTCGAAACCGGCGACGGAGAGATCCTGCGGAATGCGGATGCCCTTGCGGTAGGCGACGGCCAGCACGGCGGCGGCCATGTCGTCATTGCTGGCGAAAATCGCGGTGGGCGGCGCGGTGGACGAGAGCAGGGTTTCAGCGGCGCGCAGGGCCGAATCGAAGTGGAAGCTGCCTTGCGCCATCAGGTCCGGGTCTGCCGTCAGTCCGTTGCTGGCCAGCGCCGCCCGGAAACCGGCCTCG
>JBGTKN010000317.1:0-4576 GCA_041744615.1 Hyphomonas sp.
CACCAGCACGCCCTGCGCGCCGAACGCATAGTCCTCCGTGGGCAGACGCTTGTAGCGGGAGTTTTCCTTGTCCCAGCTCAGCGTCTTGCCGCCCTTGGCTGACATCGCGCAATGCACGGTGATCCGCTCCTGGCCATTCGCCTTGCGGGCCTTCTCGAACCCGGCGACGCAGGAGTCCTCGTCCATGATGTTCACATTGCAGAAAACGCCGCCGATTTCCTTGGCGGTTGCCTCGCCAGCTTCGGCATTGATGTCGAAGATCGCAACCTTCGCCCCGGCCTTGGCCAGCGCGCGGGCTGTCGCCTGGCCGAGGCCCGAGGCGCCGCCGGTCACGACGGCGGCTGTGTCCTTGGTGATTTCCATGTTATGCTCCCTTTGAGTTTTTTGTCAGTCAGCAGATGATGTCTGGGGCTCGGCGACGAAGCCTTTCCAGGTTTTCATGTAAGTGAGGAAAGCTGTGCCGAGTCCTTCGGCCTTCAGGTGCGCCTCCGCTACGGGCAGGGCAATCGGCTCGAACGCCGCACTTGCGGCCACCTTCTTCGGGAAATCATGGTGCAGGATCGCCGCGCGCCCGATGACGACGTAGTCGAGCCCCTCGTCCATCGCTTTCTGGCAGTGCGCGCCGGTCGCAATCTTGCCCGCCGCGCCGAGGCGGCAGTCGCCACGCGGCAGGGAGCTGAACCATTGCAGCAATGTCTTGCCCTTGAAAGCGGCGTCTTCCGGCTCCTTGAAGACATCCCAGAGCGACATGTCGAGATAATCGACCTTGCCGCCCGTCATCAGGTCCTGCGCCAGGACAAGGATCTCGCCGAGATCCATGCCGAAGCGTTCCGGCGACAGCCGCACACCGACCGAAAAATTCTTGCCGCACGCCGCGCGCACGCCGTCGAGGATCTCGTCCAGGAACCGCCGGCGGTTCTCGAAACTGCCGCCATACGCATCCGTACGCAGGTTTACCTCGGCGCTCAGGAACTGGCAGATCAGGTAGCCATGCGCGCCGTGCAGTTCGACGCCGTGAAAGCCTGCCTTCTCCGCGCGCACCGCTGCCGCGATGAACGCGTCACGCGACTCCTGCACTTCGTCCACGCTCATGGCCCGCGCGCCGAACTCATCATTGCCGGACGGGCAATGCGGGGCCTCGCCGATCAGTTCCTTCGGGCTGCGCATGCCGGCGTGATGCAGCTGCACCACCGAATGCGTCCCCTCGGCGTTCAGCGCCGAGGCCAGCCGCGACAGGCCCGCGAGGTGCTTGTCATCAAATATGCCAAGCTGGCCCGGAAAGCCTTGTCCCATTGACTGCACGTGCGCGGCGCAGGTCATGGTCAGACCGAAACCGCCCTGTGCCCGGTAGGTAAGCCAGCGAAACTCGTCATCGCTGAGCACGCCGTCCGCATGGCTCTGGAGGTTGGTCAGCGGCGCCAGCATGAAGCGGTTCTTCAGGGCAGGCCCGCGCGAAAGGGAGAGTGGAGAATGAAGGGATGTCATCCCGCCACAATGGCGCCGCAGGTCGCGCCGTCAATTCTGCCGCTGGGGCAGGGGCAAAAAGACAGCCTATTCGGGAACTGATCACCTGGCCAACCGTAGGTGTTGGGGGTTCGCCGCCATACGTGGTCCATGTCCTTAGACCCCGATGCCGCACGTGGTTGCTGTGTACCGTCGAAAAGCGAAGCAGCTGCCACCCCCGGGAAATACCAGATGCTCGACCCCTATATCGCCTTCATGCTGGGGCTCGGCGTCATCGTGCTTCTGGTAGCCTGGCTGCCGCTGGCGTTGAAGTCACTTCCGTTTTCCCTGTCGATCGTGTGCGTCGTGATGGGCCTTGCCCTGTTCGGCCTCGGCTGGCTGAATTTCGATCCCGACCCGCGCACCTATGACACCATTGTTGAGCGGTTGTGCGAGGCCGTCGTCATCATTTCGCTAATGGGCGCCGGGTTGAAGATCGACCGCAAGATGGGCGTGCGATCCTGGGCGACGACGTGGCGTCTGCTCGGCATTGCGATGCCAATCACCATTCTCGCGGTGACCTTGCTGGGTGTTTATGCATTGGGGCTTCCGGCTGCTATGGCGCTGTTGCTTGGCGCATCCTTTGCGCCGACCGATCCGGTACTGGCGGCAGAGGTGCAGGTCGGAAGGCCCGGCGCCGGCGGAGAGGACGAAGTGCGGTTTGCACTGACCTCCGAGGCAGGCCTCAATGACGGGCTCGCTTTCCCCTTCGTGCATCTCGCCTTGGTCGTCGGGCTGGCCGCCGGGACGGTCGGCGGATGGCCGGACGCTGCCGGACTTGGCAGCTGGCTTCTGGAGGACGTCATCTGGCGAGTCGGCGCCGGTATCGGCATCGGTTGGATGGTGGGGCGCGTTCTCGGCTGGCTGACGTTTGGCCGGGGCCAGGCGAAACTCTCAGGAACGCGCGACGGTCTTGTCGCAATCGGCGCCACGCTCGTTGCTTACGCCATCGCTGAGGTCTGTCACGGTTACGGATTTCTGGCAGTCTTCGTCGCCGCGCTGGTGCTGCGCGACCGAGAACGCCATCATGAATTCCACGAGGCCCTTCACGATTTTTCAGAGCAGATCGAACGCCTGCTGATGATGTTGGTGCTGGTCCTGTTCGGCGGCGCGATCACAACCGGAATCTTTGCGAGCCTGACTTGGGTAGATGTCCTTGCCGCAATTGCCATCGTCTTCCTGATCAGGCCCGCTGCGGCCTGGCTCTCGCTCTTGGGGTCTGGACATCCCGCCCGCGAACGCAGCCTGATTTCCTTCTTCGGGATTCGCGGAATCGGAACCTTCTATTACATCGCTTACGGCATCAACCATGGTGACTTCGGATCCACCGAACGTCTCTGGGCGATCACGGCGCTAGTCGTTCTTGTGTCGATTCTAGTGCACGGAGTCAGCGCGACTCCCGCAATGCGATGGATGGATCGGACGCGGATTTAAACACCGCTGCTTTCGCCGATCACCCCTCCGAAATCTCCGCCCCCAGCAGCGCCATGTGCCCCAGGAATTCCGGATAGCTCGTGTCGATCATGCTCACATCATCCACGCTCACGCCCTTAAGCGCCGCCGTGCCCATCACCAGGGCGCTCATCGCGATGCGGTGATCGTGGCGCGTCTCGACAAAGCCGCCGCCCGGCACCGGCCCGCCGCAGCCCTGCACTGTAAAGCCGTCCACCGTCTCCTCGACGCCCACACCGTTGACGCGGAGCATCGCGACGATGGCCTTGATCCGGTCGCTCTCCTTGACGCGCAGCTCGTCCGCCCCGGTCACGCGCGTCTCGCCGGTCGCAAACGCCGCCAGAACCGCAAGGATCGGGAACTCGTCGATCATCGACGCCACGAGCCGCTCCGGCACGGCAATGCCCTTCAGGCCGGCATAGCCCGCATGCAGGTCGATCAGCCGCTCGCCCGCCGCCTCTCCGCGCTCCTCCGCGCCGAGATGCGCGCCCATCAGGTTGGCGGCGTCATAGAAGCCCGACCGCGTCGGGTTCGACATCACGCCCTCGACCATCACGTCGCCGTTAGGGGACAGAATACCCGCCGCAATCAGGAAGGCGGCTGAGGACGGGTCGCCCGGAATGGCGGCGTCCACCGCGAACAGAGGCTGCTTGCCCGAAATCGAGATTTCGGTTTCGTCGGTGCCCGGCCGGGTGGAGAAGCCCAGCTTCGCGCCGAACCCTTGCAGCATCCTCTCGGTATGGTCCCGCGTCGCCTTGGCTTCCAGCACCGTAGTGGTGCCGACCGCGTTGAGCCCGGCCAGCAGTATCGCCGACTTAACCTGCGCGCTCGCCTGCGGCGGCGTGTAGTGGATGGCCTTCAGGGCGCTCGAGCCGGTCAGGGCAAAGGGCAGGCGGCCCTCCTGCCCGGCGGTATCGCGCATCCCCATCTGGCGCAGTGGGTTCAGCACCCGGTTCATCGGCCTGGAGGACAGGGAAGCGTCGCCGCTCAGCTCGGCCGTCAGGTCAAAGCCGGCCATCACGCCCATCATCAGGCGCGATCCTGTGCCCGAATTGCCGAAATCCAGCCCGTCCTTCGGCGAGGCCAGGCCCTTCGCGCCCACCCCCCGGACCTCCCAGGCGCCTGGCCCCGTGCAGGCCACTTCGGCCCCCAGCGCCGCCATCGCGAGACCGGTCCGGATTACGTCGTCTCCTTCGAGCAGGCCGGTGAACCGGCTCACCCCGGAGGCCAGCCCGCCGAAGATCAGAGCACGGTGGCTGCAGGATTTGTCACCCGGCGCGCGGATGGAACCGGCGAGGCGCCGGACGGGTCGGCTGGTCCAGACCATGAGGGAGGGCCCTGTTTCAAGAAAATGCTGACTTCAATTCGGGCTTTGACAGCGCCGGGCGTTCATGGCAAGCGCGCCAGCTTCCATCAGGTATTTTCCCCATAAAGAGGAGCGCGCGCCCGTGTCCAAGGACAAGCTCGGAACCAAGCAGGTCTGCCCGTCCTGCGAATCGCGATTCTACGACCTGAACAAACGCCCCGCCGTCTGCCCCAAGTGCGGCGCCGAGTTCGACCCCGAAGATGAAGTGATCCGCACCACCATCACCAAGGTCAAGGCGAAAGCCGCCCGCGCGGC
>JBGTKN010000318.1:0-3043 GCA_041744615.1 Hyphomonas sp.
GACGGCCGCGATGGTGTCGCGCGCCGTGACCCCAACGCCAGTGATCCGCAACGCTCTGCGCGCGCCCGATCTCGCGGCAATGTTCGCGATGAGCGACGATACCGGCATGCTGCAGCATGCCGTCGGCGTCGTGCCCGACCGTTCGCATGGCTATTGCGTGGACGACAATGCACGGGCGCTCATGGTAACCACGCGTGCCTCGCGTCACGACCCGGGGGCCTCCCGGGCGCGCCGCATCTATGCCGCCTTCGTGCAGGACGCGTGGAACGAGGACACCAAGCGGTTTCGCAACTTCATGTCCTTCTCCCGGCAATGGCTGGAAACGGAAGGCTCCGAGGATTCCAATGGCCGCGCCTTGTGGAGCCTTGGATGGGCGGTGCGCACTTGCCAGGAACAGGAGCTGCGGACGTGGGCGGAAGGTTTGTATGATCGCACTGCCGGACACCTGATGTCGCTCGACAGCCCGCGTGCACGTGCCTTTGCAATGCTTGCCGCGAGCGAGAACCTCGCCGCCCGGCCGGGCCACGGGATCTCTCTGGAACTTGTCGAGGCGGGCGCGCAGAGACTTTTTGCGCTGACGGAAAACGCAACTCGGGACTGGCGCTGGTTTGAACCGGTACTGGCCTATGACAATGCGCGTCTCTGTCAGGCACTGATTGAAGGCGGCCGTATCCTGGGTCGCCGAGACTATCTGCAAAAAGGACTAGAGACATTGTCATGGTTGTCGGCACGGCAACTGTCCGCCAACGGACTTTTCCGCCCGGTCGGCTCGGACAGCTTCGGGCGCGAACATGACCAGCGGCCCTTCGATCAGCAGCCGCTGGAAGCCTGGGCCGCAATAGATGCGGCGGCAGCCGCGTTTCGAGCGACCCGGAATCCGGCCTGGATTGCGTATGCGCAGACCGCGTGGAAATGGTTCCTCGGCGAGAATGATCGCGGCGCGGTGATCGCAGATCTCGATACCGGAAAGTGCTGGGACGGCCTGACGCCGAGAGGCGTCAACCGCAACAGCGGCGCTGAATCAATCCTTGCATTCCAGCTGGCATACTATTCCATGAACGCCTTCGCATCCCAGTCATCTCGCCGCGACACCGGAGCCTGAATTGAAATCAAATCCTGTCCTGCGTCCTGATCCTATCAGGATCTTCGACACACGACTGAAAGCCGATCCGTCCCGGGTCGTGCTTCGGCCATTCCATCTGGGTTGGCAGGCACAAAATGCGCCGGGCGGACGCGCCATGAAACTGGTCGAGGACGTTGACGCGCTTTCGACCGACGACACGCGCGTTCAGTACAAGCGCGTGCTCAAGGATTTCAAGGCGCGTCACTGGCAGACGGAAAAGATGTTCGCGGACCGTTTCGAGGAAGTGGTGACTTCGCTTGGTCTGCAGGCAAACAAGTATTCAGAAACCAAGCGCAAGCTGATCGGCGCCTACTTTTGTCATGAGTATACCTATGCCGCCGCCGCTCTGATGAATCCGTCGATTGTGCCGCATCCGGACCAGACGGGCATCAATGAAGGCCATTGCCGTTTCGTGATGAGCCTGCGCGCCGTTGGTGAAGGCCATATCAGCACGATCGCGTTCCGCGAGGGGATCGCCAATCCGGATGGCAGTTTTTCGCTCTGGCCAGACGGCCCGTTTGCCACTTCCGCCGAGCTTGACGACGCATCGCTCACCGACGAGGAGGGCGGCGTCATCGTCCATCGCCACCGTGACAGCACGTTGTCGAATACCGTGATTTTTCCGATCACGGAGCAGCAACGCAACGGCCTAGAAGACCTGCGGCTTGTCCGCCTCGACCATGGCGGCGGGGATTTCGAATGGGTTGGTACGTATACGGCATATTCTGGATCGTCCATCCGCTCCGAGCTGCTCAGGACCCGGGACTTCTGCACCTTCGATCTGGAACCGATCCGCGGAGAGGCCGGACGCAACAAGGGCATGGCCCTGTTTCCGGAGCGCATCAACGGCCTCTACACGATGATCGGCCGGCAGGACGGAAAGAACCTGTACCTGCTTCAGTCCGATACGCTGTCGGAGTGGAAACGCGAAGGCACGCTCCTGATGGAGCCGCGCTATCCCTGGGAGTTCATCCAGATCGGCAATTGCGGCAGCCCGATACGCACCCGTGAAGGCTGGCTTCTGCTCACACACGGTGTCGGAGCAATGCGCAAGTATGCGCTCGGCTGCGCGCTGCTGGACCTGCACGATCCGACAAAGGTCATTGCCCGCTCGCGCGAGCCGATCCTCACGGCGGAGAATGCCGACCGGTCCGGCTATGTGCCGAACGTGGTCTATACTTGCGGCGCGCTTCGGACGGGTGAAAACCTGCTGATCCCGTATGGCATTTCGGACAGCGCCATCGGGTTCGCGACAGCGCGCATCGATGACCTGCTCAACATGATGAAATAGGCGCGCTCAATCGCCCCAGTTGCCGGCCGCAACCGCCTGACGCGCGAGCGTTACAGCGCCGACCATGCCGGCATCGTCGCCAAGAGCCGGGCGCTGTATAAGGTTTTCGATGTCGCCGTCAGACAGACCGAGATAGCCATTCATCAGTTCCGTGAAAGCGGAGCGGACCTTCGGCATCAGGCCTTCGGAGAGCATAACACCGCCGCCGAGGAGAATCCGTTCCGGCCGGGCAGTAAGCGTCAGCGCGACGCAGGCCTGCGCGAGGTAGAAGGCTTCGATATCCCAAGCTGGGTGGCTCGCCGGCAGCAGCGCGGGGTCGCCATAGCGCCGGGCAAGTGCGGTGGCACTGGCGAGACCTTCGAGGCAGGCTCCGTGAAACGGGCAGACGCCGCTGAAGGCCAAGTCGTCCGGATGGCGTTCGACGCGGATATGGCCGAACTCGGGATGCGTTGGCTTCGACAGGAAACCGCCGGGTCCGAACAGGCCCGCACCGAGGCCGGTACCGATGGTGACATAGGCGGCAGAGCGCGCCCCGCGCGCGGCGCCGAGTTCGCGCTCTGCGGCCAGCGCCCCGTTCACGTCCGTATCCAGAACTACCGGCACGCCGAGACCCGCGAAGAAGCGCTGCG
>JBGTKN010000319.1:0-4078 GCA_041744615.1 Hyphomonas sp.
GGACTTGCCTACGGCGCCTATCTGCTGAATGCCCCGCCGGTGTGGATTGCTACTGGCGCCGTCGTCCTGATCGGCATCGGCATCATCACCGCCGTCAGCAAGACCCGCCGCCGGGACGAATCGCCGACCAGCGATCCTGACAGCGTCTAGACTGCGGAGAGCGCGCTTGCGATTCGGGCGGCGCCTGCGCATATAGCCCTCGGAGGCAGGCGGCGGACGGGTCGCTCGCCAATCGGGTCAGGCGGGGAACCGAGCAGCCCTAACGAGCTTCAGCCCGGGTCGTTTGCTTGTCTCCACCCTGACCCCGAGTAGTCCTCACGATTCGGGGTGCAGAGGCCGACAATTTCCCGCCGCATGTGGCCGGCTGGGTGGCCAGGTTGGGGAATTGAGCGCCTGACCCGAAAAATCTGGTTTCCATTGCCCCGGTTTCATGTGTGAATTGAGGGGGGCTGATCGCCCTCCGGAATGCCCGCCACAAGGGCGATCCGGGCGCGCCGTTAACCTTTGATTCAGGAGTTTTCCACGCTTCTTTGACGGTTTTGCGAATTGAACCGTTGACCGGAAATTAACCTTCAGACACTATATGTTGTGTCAGGGAAGAGGCGCCGGACCAGATATGGTCGTAACGTCCCAGGAATCCCAGTAAAAGCAGATGATTCAGGAGGGTCGCCATGTCGGCAACCAACGCTAGGTCCGTCGCCAAAGAAGCCGCTCGAAAGGGCAAGCCGAAAGCTGGTGTTGAGGCGAAGATCGCGCTCGTGCCGGGTCACGGAATCACGACCGATCCGTCGCGCGACGCGTTGCTGACGGATTTCGGCAAGAAGACCCTCGACGACCGCTATCTGCTGCCGGGCGAGACCTATCAGGACATGTTTGCGCGTGTCGCCACGGCTTTTGCCGATGATGCGGCCCATGCCCAGCGCATTTATGATTATATCTCGAAACTCTGGTTCATGCCGGCGACGCCCGTACTGTCGAATGGCGGCGCGGACCGCGGCCTGCCGATTTCCTGCTTCCTCAATCAGGTCGGCGATTCGCTGGATGATATCGTCGAGACCTGGACCGAGAACGTCTGGCTCGCTTCGAACGGCGGCGGTATCGGCACCTATTGGGGCAATGTCCGCTCCATCGGCGAGAAGGTCGGCCAGAACGGGCAGACCTCGGGAATCATCCCGTTCATCCGCGTCATGGATTCGCTGACGCTGGCTATCAGCCAGGGCTCTCTGCGCCGCGGTTCGGCTGCCTGCTATCTCGACATCCACCACCCGGAAATCGAGGAATTCCTCGAGATCCGCAAAGCTAGCGGAGACTTCAACCGCAAGAGCCTCAACCTCCATCATGGAATCAACATCACTGATGCCTTCATGGAAGCTGTGCGCAACGATGAAGATTTCGGCCTGATCTCGCCGAAGTCCGGCGACGTGCTGAAAACGGTCAATGCCCGCAAGCTCTGGCAGAAGATCCTCGAGCTGCGGATGCAGACCGGCGAGCCCTACCTCCTGTTCACCGACACGGTTAACAACGCGATGCCGGCTCACCAGAAGCGCCTCGGCCTGAAGGTGACGCAGTCGAACCTCTGCTCGGAAATCACGTTGCCGACCGGCGTCGACCATCGCGGCGTCGACCGCACGGCGGTCTGCTGCCTCTCGTCGGTGAATGCCGAGACCTTCCTCGAATGGTCGAAAGAGCCGATGTTCATGGAGGACGTGTTCCGGTTCCTCGACAACGTGCTGGAAGACTTTATCGAGCGCGCCCCGCCGGAAATGGCCCGCGCGGTCTATTCTGCCAAGCGCGAGCGCTCGGTCGGCCTCGGCGTCATGGGCTTCCACTCCTTCCTTCAGGCGATGAACGTCTCGATGGAGAGTGCGACGGCAAAAGCCCTGAACCTCAAGATCTTCAAGCACATCCGTCAGGGCGCGGATGCGGCCTCGGTGAAGCTTGCGAAAGAGCGTGGCCCCTGCGAGGACGCGCGCGATGTCGGCATGATGGCCCGCTTCTCGAACAAGCTGGCCGTGGCGCCAACCGCCTCCATTTCCATCATCTGCGGCGGCACCTCGGCCGGCATCGAGCCGATCCCGGCGAACGTCTACACCCACAAGACGCTGTCGGGTTCCTTCACCGTGAAGAACCAGCAGCTCGAAACGCTGCTCGACACAAAGGGTCTCAATACGCCGGAGATCTGGAACTCGATTCTCGAGCATGAAGGCTCGGTGCAGCACCTCGATTGTCTCGACGCTCAGGAGAAGGATGTCTTCAAGACCGCTTTCGAACTCGACCAGCGCTGGATCATCGAACTGGCGGCGGACCGCACCCCGTTCATCTGCCAGTCGCAGTCGCTGAACCTGTTCCTGCCCGGGGACGTGTCCAAATGGGACCTGCACATGCTGCACTGGACCGCCTGGGAGCGCGGCCTGAAGTCGCTTTACTATTGCCGGTCGAAATCGGTCCAGCGGGCTTCCTTTGCCGGCTCGGAGAAAGCCGAAGTGGGTTTCAAGGAAACCGAGTCGACCGATTATGACGAATGCCTCGCCTGCCAGTAGGCGGGTATCCCTTCGGGGCCTGAATCAGGACGGCCCGGTGCAAGCCGGGCCGTTGACGATTCCGGGGGCCGGGAGCCCGCCTCATTTTCGCCTATTATATCAACCGGTTAATGCGGGGCCGAAACGGCGCGGCGTAGTTCTTGCGTTAAAAATCCCGACGATACCGGGAACTGCGGCAGACTTTGGACGTATCCTATCCGTAGTGACGAATTAATCTTTGACGGGTTCAAAGGTGGTTGGGCGACCAACTCCTTCATGATAGGTTAGGCACACAGGGTCATTTTCTTACACAAGTGGAGTAAGGATCTCGACCGTGAAAGGTACTAAGGGAATGGTGTTCGCGATTGCATCCAGCCTGATGACCCTGGCCTGCCAGGGGTGCGTGTCCTCCGGCGCTGCAGACTCCGCCTATTCCGAGCCCGCCGCTGAACCCTCGCTTGGAATGACCTTGGCCATGCCTGGCTCTTTTGGGGACGGGGCGCTCAATACGCCGGACGTCAACGCTCTGTCAGGTAGTGCGCTGATGGCGGCCGCGCCTGTTTCGCCGGGCATTCGCCTGACTTCGCCGGATTCTGAACTGACGGTCTTCGCGACGGCGGCCACCCCGTCTCCGTTCAGCCTGACCGGTTCGGGCCTCACGGGCGTGCCGCACGCTGACACCCATTTCGCCTGGACCGCGAGCCCGGCCCTGTCCTCGGTGGCCGCGCAGGTTGCCATGTCGCGCTACGGCCAGCCGGACCTCAAATACAATGACATGTCGTTCGGCCTGTCGATTGCAGCAACCGGCGTGCAGACCGGCCTCGGCTTTGATGTCGGCCTTGCCCCGCGCGTTGCGGTGCGTGACGGCGGCGATCTCAAGAGCCAGCGGCTTGGCGGTGAATTCCGGCTCGGTCAAGGCCTTGGCCTGGTAGACCCCGGCAAGTCACCGCAAGGTTGGTACGTGTTCGTCGGCGCAGACGGCGAAGCGCTGGTCTGGGACGCCGACATGAGCCGCCTCGGCGCCAACAGTTTCACCGACATGCAGATGACCGACCAGCTCACTGTGGGTGACTTGCAGGCTGGTGTGTCGATTCAGCGGGCCGGCGGTGAGCTGTCGCTCAGCTATATCCGCCGCGAGATCGAATTCAGCGACCGCAACAAGAGCCTGTCGGACACCGAAGATTTTGCGGGTATCACCTTCACGATGCGCCGCTAGAAACGCACGCGGCGCTCCTTGCAAACGACAAAAGCCCCCGCTCAGGCGGGGGTTTTTCGTTTCAGTCTTCTGCGTCGGGAGGGCCTGCTTCGCCGGTCTCGCGGCGGGGCCGGGCGATCAGTTCGCCGAGATCGACCAGTTCGATGAAGGTGTCGGCCTCGCGCCTCAGGTCGTCCGAGATCATCGGGGGTGTCGCCTCCATGGTTGAGACGACGGAGACGCGCACGCCCTTGGCCTTTACCGCCTGCACAAGCTGACGGAAGTCGCCATTGCCGCTGAACAGGACGATATGGTCTGCCCAGCCTGCCGCTTCGAGCATGTCGACGGTCAGTTCGACATCCAT
>JBGTKN010000320.1:0-2631 GCA_041744615.1 Hyphomonas sp.
TTCTCGACCACATTACGGAACCGATTGACGGCCGACAGCGTCTGGTTCGACCGCAGGTACCAGCGGCCGACGGTCATTTCCTTGCCGGCGAGCTGGTCGTTGACCATGTCGAGCTTGACGCGGGCATCCTTGGCATACTCGCTTTCGGGGAAGCGGCGGATGATGTCGTTGAGTGCCGTACGGGCCCGTTCGGTGATCGCCTGGTCGCGGCCGACATCGACGATCTGGTCGAAGTGGCAAAGCGCGATCAGGTAATATGCATACTCGGCCTCTGAGCCGCCAGGGTGCAGGGCGAGGTATCTCTCCGAGGCGGCGATCGCAGTCGTATAGTCGCGTGTCTTGTAGGACGCGTAGGCTGACATCACCATCGATTTGCGCGCCCATTCCGAATACGGGTGCTGACGCTCGACTTCCTCGAACAGCAGGATCGCGTTGGGGTACTTGCGCGCATCGAGCTGGCTGGCGGCCTGATTGTAGAGTTGCTCGACCGGGCGTTCGACATAGGCGAGCTCGGTCTTGCGGCCGGAAGACTGGCAGGCTCCCAGAGCGAACACGCCCGCAGTGATCACCAGGGTAAGGGAAGTCAGTCTCGGCATGGGAAGCGGCCTGTGTCTGCGGCTTTGTGCGATTTACCCTGTCTGCTTAGCCCGAATGCGCCTGCCTTTCCAAGGCCTCAAAGGCAGGGTTTCGAGGGCAGGGGCGGCCAAGACGGACGAAACGCAAAGATTGTGCTTGCCACGCGCCACAATCGCCTTACGTGTGTTAAGCAGTCGTCCGCGCCTGAACATCGGTGTTGCGGCAAGCAATTCCTTATTTGAGTAACCGGACGCAGAAGCAGACAGTTCATGACAACCCGCAAACTCAGTGATGCCAGCACCGTCGATCGTCAGGTAGGGGAGCGTATGCGCCGCCGCCGTATCCTGCTGGGCTTGACGCAGGATCAGCTGGCAGACGCGCTCGGCATTTCCTATCAGCAGATTCAGAAATACGAGACCGGGGCCAACCGGGTGAGCGCCGGGCGTCTCGCCCAGATTGCCGAAGTGCTGGAAGTCCAGCCCGGCTGGTTCTTCGGCGCAGCCGAGAAATCCGAATCGGCAGGCGGCTCCTCCCGCGCCGTCATTGACCTTGTGCGCAACTTTTCCCGTATCGAAGACGAGCGCGTGCGCACGCACCTGATGGCGCTTGTCCGCTCGCTGGCGGGCCGCGGTGACGAGGATGTGGACGCCCTGGTCGCGGTAGACCTTGGCGGAGACGACCAGGGTCTGCTGGGCTAACCACCGCCGGGCTTCAGATTATCAGACGGCCGCGCGAACCTGTTCGCGGACGGGCAACGTGCCGGCATGTTCCCAGCACCAGGCCGAGGGCGTGGCGAGCAGCTTGCGCACAAGCTTGTTGTTAAGGCCGTGTCCGGGCTGGACGGCGTCATAGTCCCCGGCAATCGGCGCGCCGGCGAGCATCAGATCGCCCACCGCGTCCAGCATCTTGTGACGGACGAACTCATCCTCGCTGCGCAGGCCTTCCGGGTTCATCACGCCGTCTTCGTCGATCACGACCGCGTTTTCGAGCGAGCCGCCGCGCGCCAGGCCCATGGCCCGCAGCATCTCCACGTCGCGCGCAAAACCATAAGTGCGCGCAAAGGCCAGATCGCGGGCGAACATGCCGGGGGCGAGTCTCATCGCCATCTGCTGCACGCCGATATGCTGGTCTTCGTACTCGATCCGGGCGCGCAAGGTCAGCACGTCGCTGTTAGACGGAGAGAGGCTGGCGCGTTTCGGGCCTTCGCGAACTTCGATCGTCTCGAGAATCCGTATGCGGCGTCGCGCAGCGCTTTGCGCCCTCTGGCCGGCAAGCATCAGGAGCTCGTAGAATACAGAGGATGAGCCATCCATGATCGGCACTTCCGGGCCGTCGATCTCGATAAGCAGGTTGTCGATTCCGATTCCTGCGATTGCGGCCAGCAGGTGTTCGACCACAGCCACGGAAACGCCATGCGCGTTGGACAATGTCGTGCCGAGCTGCGTGTCCGACACGGCGTCGGCATGCGCGAGGATTTCACCGGTACCGGCTTCAACGTCGATGCGCACAAAACGGATACCGGTATTGGTGGCGGCCGGAAGCAGCGTCAGACGCGCGCGGGCGCCCGAGTGCACGCCGATGCCTGCACAGCTGACCTTGCGCGAAATCGTTGTCTGCCGCTCGTGCGCCATCTGTGTTTCAACCCTCAGCCCAGAACGCATAACCATGGAGTCTAGATGGCCTGCCCACCTCGATCACTCAAAACACGCGATGTTTCGCCGTGTTACAGTTGCGGGTCCGATTCCACATCAAGTCACTGATAAGTAATAGATTTAACCTTCCGGAAATGTGTCGCTGGAAGGTCACACCCAGTTATCAATGATTGGCGGACCGGCGCAGGAAGGCGGGAATCTCCAGATCGGCGTCATCGAACGCGGCCGGTTCCGGATGATCGTCCGGCGAGGAGATGATCGGCGAGGTGGCCGGCGCGCTGCGCACGTCGGGGCCGGAATCGTTCTGGCCGTGCGGGGCAGGGCGGCGCCAGCCGAACAGATTGGCGAAGCCGGAAGCCGCCGGCGCACCTTCGCGGGCGGCGCGGTCAGAGGCGGGCGCGTC
>JBGTKN010000321.1:0-5489 GCA_041744615.1 Hyphomonas sp.
TTCATTACGGCATCGACGCCGCATCCGAAGATGACGCCGAAGCAGACAAGCAGGATAGGATGGGGCAGGCGCATGGCCGGCGTGGATTGGAGCCGCGCGCCGGCGTCGTCAAGCCGCCGAATTGATCCCCAGCCACACGCAATAGACGATGTAGGCCAACAGCATGACGCCGCCTTCCACGCGGCCGATACGCCAGCGCGAGGTGGCGGCAAGGAAGAGCAGGGCTGTCGCGCCCATCATCACCCAGATATCGAGGCTGGCGATTTGCGGCGGCACGTCGATAGGCTTGATGATGGCGGTGACGCCGAGGATGCCGAGGATGTTGTAGATGTTGGAGCCGACGATGTTGCCGAAGGCGATGTCACTGTGCTTGCGAAGCGCGGCCATGACGGAGGTCACCATTTCCGGCAATGAGGTGCCGACAGCGACGATTGTGAGGCCGATGATGGTTTCAGAGACGTTGAAGTCCCGGGCAATGTCGATGGCGCTGGAGACGAGGAATCGCGCGCCGAAGATGGTCAGTACGAGACCGCCGATGACAAACAGCAGGTCGAGCGCGATCAGCGGCGCCGAGGGTTTCGGCGCATCATTGACGATGCCGGCAGCGGCATCTGCAGCCGCGTTGGTCTGGCGCTCCTGCCGGAAGGCGTAGAAGATGTAGCCGGCGAGCGAGGCGACGAAGACCACGCCGAGCAGCGGCGTCAGGTGGCCATACAGGACCGCGCCGAGGCACATGACGGTGGCGAGCGCGAGGACCACGCCGTCACGCTGGAACGCGGCCTTGGCGACCACGACGGGGAAGATCAGCGCGGTGATGCCGAGGATCAGCAGGATGTTGGCGATGTTGGAGCCGACCACGTTACCGACCGCGATGCCGGGCGAACCGGCAAAGGCAGCCTGAAGACTGGTCACGAGTTCCGGTGTCGAGGTGCCGAATCCGACCAGCGTGAGGCCGATCAGCAGAGGCGAGATGCGGAACTTCTGCGCAAGCTGCACGGCGCCGCGCACGAGGAGTTCGCCGCCGGCCACGAGCAGGACAAGGCCGAGCAGAAGGAAGAGGAGGGTCATGGAGCGTTCCGTCGGGCACCCGGGCCCACCGGGCATGGATGTGGCGCATTTGCATGCATTCGGATAGTCTCATCGGCAGACATTTTTGCAGCCCGCGCTCCTGGCCCGGCACCTTTTCGTGCCCGGCGAAGCAGGGCAGATGTGACGGCGAAGTGCGAAGGAGGCGCGGTATGGAGGATCGGGCTGAACCGGCAGACCCGGCCGCCGTTCTCGGCAGCGTGGCTGCGCCGATCGTGGTCTATGACCGCGAATTTCGGTTTGCTTTTGCGAATGAGGCCTTCTGCCGCTCGGTCCACAAGACCTGGGCCGAGCTTGCCGGACGGCGGGTGGCGGACGTGTTCCCGGATGCGCCCGAGCGGATGGGCGAGGTGAGGGCGCGCTTCGACCGGGTCATGGCGGGCGAGACGATGCGCTCGGCGGCGCAGCCCTACCATATTCCGGGGCCGGACGGCCGGATGCAGGAACGCTACTGGCGGTCAGTCGAGACCCCCGTCTTCGGTCCTGACGGCGGGGTGACGCATCTGGTTCAGGCCGGCGAGGATATCACCGAAGAGGTCCGCCTGCGCCGTCAAAAGGATGTCATCGCGGCCGAACTCGAACACCGGCTGCGTAACACGCTGGCGATGGTCGGTTCACTCGCCATGCTGACCGGGCGCCATACGCCGAGTGTGGATGCCTTCGTGGACTCCTTCACCGACCGTCTGGAGGCGATGGGCCGCAACCTCGCGATGATCTCGGATCATCACTGGCAGGGCCTGGCCTTCCGCACCATCGTCGAGGCCGAGTTGTCACAGGTGGTTTCGCTGGATGATCCCAGAATCCATATCAGCGGGCCGGATATCCAGCTCACGGTCCGCTCGACCAAGTGGCTGGCGCTGCTGGTACACGAGATGGTGACCAACGCTGTGCGTCATGGTTGTTTCTCCGTACCGGGAGGAACGCTCTCGGTGAGCTGGCAGGTGGACGGGGACATGTTCTCGTCTGACTGGATCGAGACCGGACGCCGGCAGGCCGGCGAGCCGGAGCGACAGGGCTTCGGCACGCAGCTTCTCGGCCTCATGCCAAATGTCCAGATCACCCGCGAATTCCATGATGGCGGCATGCGCGTGCACACGCAGGCTTCGTCGCGTTTCTTTTCGATGCGCGGCTGAGCCGGCGCCTAAGGCGTCGATCTGGCTTTGAAGAACAGGGCCTGCGTGATCACCGCCTTCACATGCGAAGGCTTGAACGGTTTCGGGATCAGGAAGGTTGGCTCGCCGCCGCGTCCGGACAGGAGGCGTTCCGGAAAGGCCGTAATGAAGATCGCCGGCACGGCGAGGGTCTTGCGAATTTCGGCGACAGCGTCTGTGCCCTGCGTGCCATCGGCGAGTTCGATGTCGGCAAGGATCAGGTCCGGTTTTTCGGCAAGGACATGCCGGACCGCCTCGGCGCGGGTCGCCAGTACGCCGGTGATGGTGTGTCCGAGGGACTCGGCGATATGCGACAGGCTTGCGCCGATCAGCGGCTCGTCCTCGATGATGCAGACCCGGCTGGCGGGCGCCAGCGCGAGTTCATCCTCGATCGACGCAAGCAAGCCGGTGAGGCCTGGCTCGGGCAGGCCGAGGATGGCGGCGGCCTCCGCCACGGTGAAACGCTCCATCGCCGTCAGCAGCAAGGCGCGGCGCGCGGGCGGCGATGCGGCGGCGCCTGCCGAAAGCGTCGCGTCGAGCGCGCGGAACAGAGAGACGCGGCTAACCTGTGCGGCAGGATCTGAGAGCAGCGCGTGTAGCATGCGCTCGACTGCCAGATCGCCCTGCGCCGCAGCGCCGGTTGCAGCGCGGGCGTAGCGCCGCATATACGGCAACTGGTGCTCGATCGTCTCAGATGCGTTCAAGTCCCGGCCCCGGCCTATCCGAATCGCAGTGTGCACAAAGTCTGCCTCATCGGCAACTTTGCCCTGGGCCGGTTCTGTCGCACAGGTTACAGTTCGAGGGACTTTGGAGCAGATTTTCCGTCCACGAATGAAGACGCGGGCATCACGTCTTGCCGGGCTGGGGCGTCACACGCAGATAGGATTTCAGCGTCTTGTAGCCTTTAGGGAACAGGCGCGCGATTTCGGCAGGGTCCTGAAGCGACGGGGAAATGATCACGTCGTCGCCGTTGATCCAGTTCACGGGTGTGGCCACCTTGTAGCGATCGGTGAGCTGGAGCGAGTCGATGAGGCGGAGCACTTCGTCGAAGTTCCGACCTGTGCTCGGCGGGTAGATGATCGAGGCACGGATTTTCTGGTTCGGATCGATGACGTAAACCGCCCTGACCGTGACCTTCGGGTCTGCGTTGGGGTGGATCATATTGTAGAGCGTCGCCACGCGGCGATCGGTATCGGCGATCATCGGGAAATTGACGGCCGCGCCTTGCGTCTCTTCGATATCGACGCTCCAGGCGGTGTGATGTTCAAGCGTATCCACGGAGATCACCAGTGCTTTGGCGCCGCGCCGGGCAAACTCGTCTTTCAGCTTCGCCGTATAGCCGAGTTCCGTGGTGCAGACGGGCGTGAAATCGGCCGGGTGGGAGAAGAAGATGACCCAGTCTTTGCCAGCCCATTGATGGAACCGGATCCGGCCTTCAGTCGTCTCGGCTTCGAAGTCCGGGGCGGTGTCTCCGATCAAAAGGCTCATTCGCAGTTCCTGTCTCTTGATTTGTAGGGCGAAACTAGTGCCTAAGGGGCCGCATACAACCACAGCTACCTGAAGCCGCCGATGAGAAATCCTCAATGCCGCCGGGGACTGATGCGTCCATGAAGCGGCTTATCCTGATGCGTCACGCCAAGACCGAGCCTTGGTCGGAAGGTATCGACGACTTCGGCCGTGCGCTGACCGCACAGGGGCACGCCGATGCGAAGCGCATGGCGGAGGAACTCGTTGCGCTGGGATGGGGGCCGGACCGCATTCTCGTTTCGAGCGCCCGGCGCGCCCGCGAAACCTGTTCGCAGGTCGCCTCGGTGGTGACGGGCGAGAAGGTGCGCCCGATGGAGGCGCTTTATCTCACCGGCGTGCGCGGCCTTCAGGAGGCGGTGATGCAGAACGACCGGGCGGCGACGCTGATGGTCATCGGGCACAATCCGGGTCTGCATGATTTTGCCCTCGGAATCCTGCGCGAAGGCGGTGCAGCGGACCATCAGGCTTCGCTCCGTCTGAACGAGAAGTTCCCGACGAGTTGCGCCGCGCTTTTCGAGGCCGAACGCAACGAGGCCTTCGTGCCCGCGCAGTTCCAGCTGGTTCGCGTCCTGCGGGCCAAGGACTTCCGCAGCGGCACCGCGGAGCCGGATTCGAGGTAAAAAAAAGCCGCCTCCATCCTGGCGGGGATGAAGGCGGCAGTCACGCTGATCGCGGCTTGGCGCGTGAGTGAGAGGCTGGGCGCCGCGACTGCGCTTTCGGGCCGGTCAGCCGCGATTGGTGTGAACCTTCGTCAGGTTCGCATTGCCGATGGTGCGGACCGTGTTGGTGAGCGTGCGCTCGGTGCAGGCGCGGATGGCGATCTGCTGGCCGTATTTCACTTCAGCCAGTTCGGCTTCGCAGCGCTCGATGACCTGTTCGCGGATGCTAGCATATTCCGCGGCAGCGCCGGTCTGGGTAGCGAGCTTGGCTGGGGTGTAGGCCACTTCCATCCGGAATGTGCTGCTGGCGGCGAGGGCCGGCGCGGCAAGCGTGGTGACGGCGAGAGCGGCGGCGATGAGGGGGCGGTACATGGGGCGTTTCCTTTGTTTGAGAGTGTTGTTTTGGGGAAGAGAAGCAGCACCGCCGGGTCAGGGGCGTCCCGGCGGTGCTGGAGTTCGCTAGGAGCGTTGCTCGTAGCGATTTTGGCGGCGGCGGCGGCGGGTCAGGAGATCCATGCGGCCTCCCGCCTCCGTATCGTTCGCGGGCTGCAGCCGGGCAGGGGCGGGACCGGTCGGGCGGGCGAGCGCCGCGACAGGGGCGAAAGCTTCGGCACCGATGTCGCTGAAACGGGCGCGGGGGTACATGATCAAATCTCCTTTTGGCTGGTCTGTTTGTTCGTTCTTGTCCTTGGCGGGCTCATCCCGCTGCCGACAATTCGTAGATAGACCACGCTTTATTGTTTTTCAATATTAAATTATCGAAAAAAAATAATAATCAAGAAAATCAAGGACATAAATTCATCGAAAAACGATACGCCCCAGCGCAATGCGGGCCGTCTAATCCTTATCGATGCTCAATATGGGGGATTAGCGGGCTGAACGGCAGCGATCCGAACAGAATCGCACCTCGTCCCAGACGCGTTCCCATTTTTTGCGCCAGGTGAACGGCCGGGCGCAGCGGGCGCAGACCTTTACAGGCAGGTCGCATTTCGCCACCGCTTTGCCGTTGCCGGCTCTACGAGGCATGCGTGAGCCCCAGATCGAGGCTGAGCTGGGCCGGCGGGGC
>JBGTKN010000322.1:0-3683 GCA_041744615.1 Hyphomonas sp.
GGCATCGCGCTCGGGCACTGGGCGATGCGGACGCGTTTCGAGCGCCGGCTCGGGGGCTACACGGGCGATTGCCTCGGCGCAGTCCAGCAGACGAGCGAACTCGGTCTCTACCTGGGCGTGCTTGCGCTGCTCTGAGCCGACTGTCTCATCGCGCGGGCACCCGCGATCCGCGTCGGGATCAACGGTCCGGGCGGAAGGTTGGTGGACCTGACGGGAGAGGAATCGAACCGCCTGTTCGAAACTCTCCAAGAATGGGAACACCATCTCGCACCTTTTGATCCCAGCGATCTGAGGTGTGATGATGAAGAACTCGCACCGTGATTTCAATACGTTATCCAGAAGGAAGACGCCGCCGCCATTCTCGCTGCGGCTGACCTTCGAAGAGCGGGCAAAGCTTGAGAAGAAGGCTGCCGGGATGGCGCTCGGGGCCTACATCCGCGAGCGGCTGCTTGGTGAGGATGCAGCCCCGCGCCGAACGCGCGGCAAGTTTCCGGTCAAGGATCATGAGGCTTTGGGTCGGGTACTGGCGACCCTTGGTCAATCCCGCCTCTCCAGCAACCTGAACCAGCTGGCCCGCGCGGCCAACACCGGCTCGCTGCCCGTCTCGCGAGATACCAAAGAGGCGCTTCAGGAAGCCTGCGCTGAAGTCGCCGCCCTACGGGCGGAACTGCTACGGGCGCTCGGCTCCAGAGAGGGTGGCGCGCCATGATTCTCAAAGGCTCCCAGCGCGGCAATGCGGCCCAGCTCGCCCGGCACCTGATGAACGTTCGCGACAACGAGCATGTAGAGCTGTACGAACTGCGCGGCTTCGTCGCCGAAGAACTGGACGGCGCTCTGCTGGAGGCCGAAGCCATCGCGCGCGGGACGCGCTGCAAACAGTGCTTGTTTTCCTTGAGCCTCAACCCGCCGGCCAATGCCGACGTGTCCGTGGCGGAGTTTGAAGCCGCGGTCGAAATGGCGGAATCGCGCCTCGGCCTCGAAGGCCAGCCACGCGCCATCGTCTTCCACGAAAAGGAAGGGCGGCGGCACGCCCATGTGGTCTGGTCGCGGATTGATGGGGCCGAGATGAAGGCGGTCCCGCTGCCTTTTTACAAGCGCCGCCTGATGGACGTCTCGAAGGAGCTATACCTCACCCATCAATGGGAGATGCCGCGGGGCCTGATCGATCAATCGCTGCGCAACCCGCTGAACTTCACCCGCGCCGAATGGCAACAGGCACGGCGCGTGCAGCACGATCCGCGCCTGATCAAGGCGATGTTCCAGAGCTGCTGGGAGCGCTCGGACAGCGCCGGGGCGCTGCAGAACGCTCTTGAAGAACACGGCTACTGGCTGGCCCGCGGGGACCGCCGCGGTCATGTCGTGGTGGATTTTCGGGGCGAGGTCTATGCCCTCGCCCGCTGGTCAGGCGTCAAGACGAAAGAGGTTCGGGCTCGCCTCGGCGATCCGAAGGAGTTGCCGAGTGTAGAGGAAATCCGGGGGCGCATCGCCGAGCGCATGACGGATCAGCTCCACCGCTATGTGCAGGAGGTCGACACAGGCTACCGGAAGCTGGAGCCTTCGGCTGAGTTCAAGCGCCTGAACATGGTGCAGCGGCACCGCGATGAGCGCGCCGCGCTCGAGCAGGATCAGCGCGCGCGGTGGGAGGCCGAAACGCAGGCCAGGAGCGAGCGGCTACCCAAGGGCCTCGGCGGGCTGTGGAGCCGTGTCACCGGCAAATACGCCAAGATCAGGCGACAGAACGAATATGAGGCCTGGCAGGCGCTGCAGCGCGACAGGGCGGAGAAGGACCAGATCATCAGCCGCCAGCTCGAAGAGAGGCGAGAACTTCAGACGACAATCGATCGGATGCGTGAAAACCGCGCGCAGGAGGTCAAGGCCCTGAACAAGGAGATAGCCGAATACGTACGTATGCAGGAAGAGCGCGGCCAGAGCTTGTCCGAAATTTTTGGTCAGAAGGCCGGAAAGGAGCGTGAGGCCAAGGGCCGGGACGTGAGCAGAAAACGCGGTCTCTACCGCGGCGGTGATGACGCCCTGGAGCCGGAGCTATAACCTCATATCTCTTGCAGCACGGAGCCCGGCCCCATGCGGATATTGGACAGCGAAGCGCAGCGGATAGAGCTGGATTTTGCCAGCCTGAGCCGCGCGGAGATCGAGGTCTTCTGCATCGATCCTCATCTCGCCCAGGCGCTCGATGCCGCTTACTGGCGCTTCATGATGTTCGCCCGGGGCACGACCGCCGTAACCGCCGAAGAGGAAGCGCAGGTCGAATGGGACCGGCGTCGCTTCCGGAAATACGTGACCAAAGTACGCCAAGGCTGGGACCACGCCTTGCCGATTCGCTTCATGCACGAGGAATGCGGCCTCCCCTACGCTACGACCAGGCGCATGCCTGGGTGCGCAAGATCGAAGCGCAGGAATGGCGGCAAGGTCTGTACGTGCTGAGCGAGGCCGAAGCTTCGGAGGACTACATGCGGCGGCAGACATGAGCGATTACACGGATTTGCGCGCCGTGTTGCAAAGCGGCGGACGCGGGGCCTTCGGCCAGGGTTTCATAGCGGGAACGGCTGCGGACCGGCAGTGATAAGGTTCAGTATGAAAATTACACCAGCCGATCGGCGTTGATCGCCATAAGCGCCACCTACCAAGAGACCACACTGTGACCGCGATGGAATGCCTGCAGGGACGGGAAAATCACGGCGCGGGAACCATCGGCTAGCGCACGCCATCGTGCTCACATCCCTCGCGGGACCAGGCTACAAGCCCGGACCGCATCTTGCCGAATCACGGCAGAGCAATTTCCGCTTCATAGTTCCTCTGGTTAATTCCAAGGTATAAATCAAACAGGCTCAACGCGGTGGTTTCAAACTCCGGCCCAATTGTGACCAGTTTATCAATACTCCCGTCATCTAAGCGATAATAGCCTTCGAATGCCGGAAAATTATCCATTACGCCATTAATGACAATTCGCTTCTTCAAAAATTCGTACCTGATCGACATGTTGAAATCGACGCTTGGAGCGGGAATACCCGTGTAGAATGGGTCTGACGCGGCAACCTCTACGAACACCGTTCGAAAGAACCCGCCCTTTTTTACATTCCCCATACTCATGCTATCGGTTGCCGCCTTCCTGGGTTGCTGTAAGTCTTCCCCGCTTTCGCAATCGACATTTCTGGTTTCACCTGTGCGAAACATCTTTCTGCCGCCCGGTGGCGGCCTGACAGTCATTTCCCGACCGCGAATCTCCAGAATGAACTCGGCTGCTGTTCTCGACGAAGCGGTCGGCGGCTCTTCAAAGCCTCTATCATCCGTTGAAAAACAGGTGCCTGCCAACGATGGATACAAAGGCCAGATTTCCGGGGCTCGAACGACCCTGGTTCCTTTTTCCGTTAATAGGAAATAGTCCGGCAGTTCCTCGTGTGATTCAGGTATGAACGACCTGAACCATATGTGAACATCTGCCGATGTCTGCGCCTGCGCCGCGTTTCCGTAGGCCAGGGTACAGAGCAGAACAACTGTGTACCCTTTCATGCTCTCATTCCGTAGCTTCTTCAAAGATTACTGTTGTGTTTTCATCATTGAAGTCATCCAGATTCTCCGGCACATCCGGCAAAGCTGGATTAAAGTCCAGATCTGTTTGCGGGCCTTCCGGCACCGTATTTTCGATTGCGTCCTCCCCTGGGATT
>JBGTKN010000323.1:0-7429 GCA_041744615.1 Hyphomonas sp.
CGCGGAGGCGTTCCGGCATCTCGGGCTTGGCGCCTTCCTTCTGCTGTCTGACAGCGAAATGGCGAGCGGCGGGCGTGATAGGGAATCGACGCTTGGGGATGCCTGCGAAGCGGTGATTGCCGCGATCTATCTGGACGGCGGCCTTTCGGCTGCGCGCAAGTTTGTTGAGAAAGCCTGGGCGCCGCAGTTCATCGGCGGTCCGGCGGAAATGAAGGATCCGAAAACCCTGCTGCAGGAATGGGCGCAGGGGCAGGGCCATCCGCTCCCGGAATATGTGGTCACCGGCCGGTCGGGTCCGGATCATGCGCCGGAATATGAAGTTGAAGTGCGCATCGCGCAGAACGGGACGGCCGCCGCATCGGGCCCCTCCAAGCGCGACGCCGAGCGACATGCCGCCGCGCGCATGCTGGAACAACTGAAAGGTATGACATGAGCGACCAGGCCGTAACCCATGCCGGCTTCTGCGCCATCATCGGCGCGCCGAATGCCGGCAAGTCGACGCTCACAAACCGGCTCGTCGGGCAGAAGGTGGCGATCGTCACGCACAAGGTGCAGACGACGCGTTTCCCGGTGCGCGGCGTCGCGCAGATTGGCACAGCGCAGGTGGTGATCGTCGACACGCCGGGCATCTTTGTTGCCAAACGGCGCCTCGACCGCGCGATGGTGAAGGCGGCCTGGGGGGGGGCGGAAGACGCGGACGCGATTGTGCACCTGATCGATGCCTCTGCCTGGGTGGCCGAGCATGAAGGCCAGACGAGCGGCGCGCAGCGCCACTCCATCGAGGATGACCAACGGGTGATTCGGCAACTGAAGGACGCCGGCAAGCGGGCGATCCTCGCGCTCAACAAGATCGACCTTTTTCCGCATGACCGCGTCTTGCCGGTGATGGCGAAACTGAACGGCGAAGGCGTGTATGAGGAGATTTTCATGATCTCCGCCGAGAAGGGCGACGGCGTGGACAAGCTTGCCACCGCGATCGCCGCGCGCATGCCGGAGAGCGAAGCGCTGTATCCGCCGGACCAGGTGGCCGATGTGCCAATGCGGGTGTTGGCGGCAGAAGTGACGCGCGAGAAACTGATGCTGCGCCTGCACCAGGAATTGCCCTACCAGTTGACAGTGGAGACCGAGAGCTGGGAGGAGCGAAAGGACGGGTCCGTCCGTGTACAGCAGGTCATCATCGTGGGCCGGGACGGGCACAAGGCGATGGTCCTTGGTAAGGGCGGCGCGCTGATCAAGGAGATCGGCCGGCAGGCGCGGGTAGAGCTGACCGAGATGCTGGAGCGGCCGGTGCACCTGTTCCTGTTCGTCAAGGTGGACGAGCGCTGGCAGGAAAAGCGCGAGAACTATTCCGGGTTCGGCCTCGAATTTGATGTATGAACTGGTCCGATGACGGCATAATTCTCGGCGGGCGGAGGTTTGGCGAAGGGGGATTGATCCTCGACGTCCTGACCTCGCAGCGCGGGCGCCGTTCGGGCCTCGTTTATGGCGGCGCGTCGCGCAAACGCCGGGCGCAGTTTGAAGCGGGCAATACCGTGGCGCTGGCCTGGAGCGGGCGGCTGGAGGATCAGCTCGGAAGGTTTGACGTAGCCGAACCGCGGCGGGAGCGGGCGTCACGGCTGCTCGAGGATCCGGCTGCGCTGTCGGCAGTGTCTGCCATTACGTCGATCCTGCGTGCGAGCATGAATGAGGGCGATGCGGCCGGATCGAACCTCTATGAGGCAACCGTCCTGCTGCTCGACGAACTGGAGCATCCAGACGTCTGGCCGGCGCTGTATGTGCGCTGGGAGCTTGGCCTGCTCTCGGCGCTCGGCTTCGGGCTGGATCTGGAGGAGTGCGCGATTTCCGGCGCCAATGACGGGCTGACGCACGTTTCGCCGAAGACGGGGCGTGCGGTGCGCGGTTCGGAAGCCGAGCAATATGTTGACCGGCTTCTGGCTCTGCCGGATTTCCTGATGCGGCCGGCAGCGGCGCTTCAGCCCGGCGACATTGCCGCGGGGCTGAAGCTGACAGGACATTTCCTCGAGAACCGTCTGTTTGCAGCGGTTCACCGGGGCGTACCGCCGGACCGCGAGCGGCTGGTGCTCCGCCTTCTGAATAAAGCCTAGGCTTTCGCGCTCGGCCTCGCGCCAGCCGCCGCATACCAGCGCCCGATATTCTTGAGCTCCGGATTGAGAGGCTGGCCGACTGCGCCGCCGAAGGCGAGGAAGCAGAAAAGCAGCACGTCAGCCAGCGTGAACTTCTCGCCGGCCACGAAAGTACGCGTGGCAAGCTGCGCGTCCAGGAAAGCGAGCCCGTCCTGGGCCTTGGCCTTCAAGCCTGGGGCCGCTTCCGGCAGGCAGCGCATGCGCGACTGGAACATCGGCAGGCCTTCCGAGTAGCGAAAGCCATTAGCCAGCGGCTCGACGATGCTGAGATCGACCCACCGCGTCCAGCGGCGCGTCTGGGCGCGCTCCTCGGGTGTCTTGCCAATCAGGCTGTCACCGAACTGGGTTTCGTCGAGGTATTCGCAGATGGCGAGGATTTCGGTGATCACTGTGCCATCGTCCAAGACCAGCGCTGGCGACTGGCCGGCCGGGTTGGTCTTCAGATAATCAGCTTCGCGGTTCTTGCCCTTGAGGATGTCGATGTCTTCAAGCGGCACGGTGATGCCGCGCTCCGCCATGAACATGCGTACGACATGCGGATTGGGGCCGACGGAATTAATGAGCTTCATGATGGACCTCCCGGGATGGTTTATCGGCCTGATGGTGACCGGGTGACGCAAGGGAGGGCAAGAGCCGGATGTTCAGCCAGCATTCAGGCGGCAGCGGAAAATGTGCCGGCGGGGCGTTGATCAATATCAACAGGAAAAAGGCTGAACTCCATGACGAAAACCACGCTCGCCGTTGCCGGCGCCTTGCTCTCCCTGTCGCTGGCGGGCTGCATTGCCGTGTCCGACAATTCGGGCCCGGGCTCTAAAGTGTCTGAGAATACCGAACTCGCCATCCGCGTCTGCGGCGGCGAAGGCAATGTCGCGGAAGTGACCCGTGAGGGCTATCGCTGCAAGACGCCCGGCCAGTAGGCGCCGGTCCTAGCGGCAGGTGCGCGCGCTGCCCATGTCGAAATGGAAATGGTCGGCATGGGCAGCGTTATACGCCGGCCCGAGGGTGACCGAGAAAATGCGGCAGGCCCCCTTGTGGACGCGTTCGAGGAATTCGCCCTCCTTGCCGCCATTGGCCCAGTGGGTTTCTACATTGATCAGCCGGCCATCTTCGAGACGGAAACCGGAGATATCGATGGCATTTGCCCGGGCATGCTCGGACTTGCGGCCCGTGCCGGCGATGTTGCGGCAGGAGAAGCTGCCATAGGTCTCGATCCGTGCGATCGGTGAGCCGAAGATTTCCAGAGCGGCCGGGCGGGCGACGTGGCGTTCCCACATGTAGAGCGAGGCGGTCTGCCCGCAGGTCATGCTGAGGGTGGCGGAATAGGGCGTCAGCGAGCGGTCAAGGGTGAGGGCGCCATACTTCCCGCAAGCCTCGCCGGGCGGCGAATCTTCCAGGGGCGTGTAGAGCACACCGGTCGCGTCGAGCGCGTTGAAGCAGGCGTCTGGATGGCGCTCCAGCTGGGTCATCTTGAAATGGGAAGCGAGGCCCGGCTTGTGGTTGAGGTCCAGCGGCAC
This sequence comes from Hyphomonas sp., assembly GCA_041744615.1. GTDB lineage: Bacteria > Pseudomonadota > Alphaproteobacteria > Caulobacterales > Hyphomonadaceae > Hyphomonas. Next base: position 3,659 of record JBGTKN010000323.1, read on the forward strand.
GAACGGGTTGTGCTGGGGCGGCGCAAACCGCAAGAACATGCCTACAACCAGCGCCGAGGGTAGGACCAGCAGCGTGAAATAGCGGAAGAGTGCCTTTTGCAGCGTCACCCTTTTCCTTTCCTTAACCAAACCCCGGTTTCTGTTAACCTGTGCTGGTCCCGAGGCCGGAATCGACCTTAAAGCGGGGGCACGCACAGAATGTGGCACGAACTGCAGAAGAGACCAGAATGGTGAAGCGCGGACCCTCGCCGCCGCCCGAAGAGCGGATCATCAACGAGACCATGAGCGAGGCGCTGTCGAAGCGTTACCTCGCCTATGCGCTCTCCACGATCACGGCCCGGGCCTTGCCGGATGTGCGCGACGGACTGAAGCCGGTGCAGCGGCGCATCCTTTATGGCATGCGCGTTCTGAAGCTCGACCCCGAAGGCGGGTATCGCAAGTGCGCCAAGATCGTCGGCGATGTCATGGGTAACTACCACCCGCACGGCGACAGCTCGATCTACGACACACTGGTGCGCCTCGCCCAGGATTTCAGCGTGCGCTATCCTCTGGTCGACGGGCAGGGAAACTTCGGCAACATCGACGGCGATAGCCCCGCCGCCTACCGCTATACCGAAGCGCGGATGACGCGCGCAGCCGAGCTGCTGATGGAAGGCCTCGACGAGAACGCGGTCGATTTCCGTCCGAACTATGCCGAGAATGACGAGGAGCCTGTCGTGCTGCCGGCCGGATTCCCGGCGCTGCTGGCGAACGGCGCAACCGGCATCGCGGTCGGCATGGCGACATCGATCCCGCCGCACAATGTAGCCGAGGTAATCGATGCGGCGCGGCTGCTGATCGAGAAACCGAAAGCAACCACCGAAGAACTGATGGAATTTGTTCAGGGTCCGGACTTTCCGACTGGCGGCGTGATTGTCGAGGAACGCGCCGCGATGCTGCAGGCCTACGAGACGGGCCGGGGTAGTTTCCGAATCCGGGCGCGCTGGCATGTCGAGGATACGGGACGCGGCACCTACCAGATCATCGTCACCGAGATTCCCTACCAGGTGCAGAAATCGCGCCTGCTCGAACGCCTTTCCGAACTGCTGGAAGCGAAGAAGGTTCCGCTGCTCGAAGACGTGCGCGACGAGAGCGCCGAGGATGTGCGTCTCGTGCTGGTGCCGCGCGCCAAGACGGTCGAGCCGGATGTGTTGATGGAGAGCCTGTTCAAGCTGTGCGATCTGGAGACGCGTTTCAGCCTGAACATGAACGTGCTGCACAAGGGCGCGCCGCAGGTGATGGGCCTGAAGCAGGTGCTGCAGGCCTATCTGGACCATCGCCGCGAAGTCGTCGTACGCCGCGCCGAATTCCGCCTCGACAAGATCGAGAAGCGGCTGCACCTGCTGGATGGCTATCTGATCGCCTTCCTCAATATCGATGAAGTGATCCGCATCATCCGGACCGAGGACGAGCCAAAGCCGGTCCTGATGAAGCGTTTCAAGCTGACCGATGTGCAGGCCGAAGCAATCCTCAATCTCCGCCTGCGCGCCCTGCGCCGGCTCGAGGAAATGGAAATCCGCGGCGAACATGCGAAGCTGAAGGAAGAGCGCGAGGAGATCGTCGCGCTGCTCGGCTCGACGCGAAAGCAGTGGTCGAAGGTCTCCAAGGACCTGAAGGCGGCGCGCGACGAGTTTGATCCGGGCACAGCGCTTGGCAAGCGCCGTGCGACGTTCGAGGCTGCACCGGATGTCGACCTTGCGGCCGCGCTGGAGGCCTCGCGGCCGAAGGAGCCGGTGACGGTCGTACTGTCGCAGCAGGGCTGGATTCGCGGCATGAAGGGCCACGGAATCGAAGCGGACACAATCAAGTTCAAGGAGGGCGACGGCCCGGCCTGGATGGAAGAAGTGATGACCACCGACCGGCTGGTCATCATGTCGTCCGACGGGCGCGCGTTCATCCTGGCGGCGGACAAGCTGCCGGGCGGGCGCGGGAACGGTGAGCCGATCCGGCTTTCCATCGAGCTGGAAGACAATGTCGACATCGTTGCAATGTTCAAGTTCGATCCCGAACGCAAGCGCGTGATGGCCTCAAGTTCCGGGTACGGATTTGTCATTCCGGAAACCGAACTGGAATCGAACCGCAAGGCCGGCAAGCAGGTCGTCAACACGGGCGAAGGGCATCTGCTCGTCTGTACGCCGGTGGAGGGCGACATGATCGCAGTGGTCGGCACCAACCGGAAAATGCTGATCTTCCCGTTGAAGGACCTGCCGGAAATGTCGCGCGGCAAGGGCAACAAGCTGCAATCCTATAGCGGCAAATCCGAGCTCGCCGACCTCATCACCTTCGACAAGCGCGACGGCCTGATCGTCATGACCGGCGGGCGCCACCGCGCCTTCGAGGAATGGAAAAGCTGGCGCGGCGCGCGCGCCCAGGCAGGCAAGGTCGTACCGAAGGGCTTCCCGAGAGGCGGGACGTTTTCAGGGTAGGGATTGGCAACATTTAAGTCCCTTTTCCCTGGAGGAAAAAGGGGCGTCAGAACCTCCCCACCACATCAGTCATCAGCGGCCCGATCTCGTCGTTGATCACAAGGTCCGCATACGGATCTTGGTCGGTTGGCTCGCGGTTGATGATGGCGAGTTGCGAACCCAGCCGCTTGGCAAGGAGCGGGATGCCGGCTGCCGGATAGACAACGAGGGATGAGCCGAGCACCAGCATCAGGTCGCAGAGCGAAGCCTCCTCGCTGGCGCGTTCCATTTCGGCTTCCGGCATGGCCTGGCCGAAGGAGATGGTCGCTGTCTTGATCAGGCCGGTGCAGAAGATGCAGGTGATGTCCTCATCCGCTTCCCAGCGAGGACGGAGGGCCTCGAGTTCGTAGCGCTTGCCGCAATTGAGGCATTTGGCGTAGCAGGCATTGCCGTGCACCTCGATTACCTGCCGGTCCGGCACGCCGGAATCCTGGTGCAGGTTGTCGACATTCTGTGTGATGACGCTGGCAATCTTGCCAGCGGCGACGAGTTCGGCAATTGCGTAATGCCCGGCGTTCGGCTCTGCGCCGGTCCAACCGGCGGTCTTGTTGAACACGCGCGTCCAGGCGACACGGCGCACCTCGCGCGAGGCGACGAAGTCCTGGAACATGATCGGTTTCATCTTCGACCAAACGCCGCCCGGCGAGCGGAAATCAGGGATGCCGCTTTCGGTCGAGATGCCCGCGCCGGTGAACACGGCGACGCGGTGCGCGCTGCGGATCATGTGGGCGAGGATGTCGGCGTCGGTCATGCTGCTCAGACTATCGCCTTCACTTGAAACTTCTAGCGGTACATCCCATCGCGCAGATTGATACCGTGCTCGACCCACATCTTCATGGCGCAGATCATCTGGCTCCAGCCCATGCAGTTGCCATAGGAGGCCGCAAGGCCGCCAGGTGTCTGGCGCCATCCTTCCTCGGCGATGGAAACCAGGGTGCGCCCATCGCCAAGTTCCTCGAAGCGCATTGTGACGGTGGTCTTGTAGCCGGCGCTGGTGGTCATCGCGGCTTCGCCCTCGGCGGGGCCGCCTTCGTTGGCGTCCCATTGCAGGACGATGCGCCGGTTCCTCTCGACTTCGACCACCTGCACGGGGAAGGCGCCTGGAAAATCATGGAAATCCCACATCACGGTCGCGCCCGTCTCCAGCCGCCCTTTGGCGCCCCCGGTTGTGAAATAGCCCGACAGCTTCTCAGGGTTCACCACCGCCTCGAAGACTTCGTCGACGGGGCGGGCAATCCGGCCGCTGACTTCGAATTTCAGGTCCATG
>JBGTKN010000324.1:0-8848 GCA_041744615.1 Hyphomonas sp.
CCTTTGCCGTATGGGTTTCGCGCGGCGGCGGACTGGTGGGCCGGAGTGCGGCAATCGCGGCTCTGTCGATCGGGGTTGCGCTGCCGGCCGTTCAGGCCAACGTGCCTGCGGGGCGCTCGGGCGCGGAGCTCTCGGTGCCGGCCTATGCCGAGGCGGCCTGGAGTCCTGCGCAGGTCGACGCGCTGCTGGCAGAAGGCCGCCCGGTTTTCGTGGATTTCACAGCAAGCTGGTGTGCCAGTTGCCAGGTCAATAAGTTGACCACGCTGTCCTCGCGGCGCGTGAAGGAGGCCTTCGCGGCGGCGGATGTGGCCTTTCTGGTCGCGGATTTCACGCAGAAGGACCCGGAAATTGCTGACGAACTGCAGCGGCGGGGACGCGCCGGAGTCCCGATGTATCTATGGTATCCTGCAGGCGCGCGCGAGCCGCAGATCCTGCCGGAACTGCTCACTCAAGAACTTGTCATTGGACTTGTCGAAGGTCGATAGATCTATAGTTTCTGACTACAATACATCTCAAGGAGACGACGATGCAAATCACCCGCCGCCACCTTTCCCTTGCGGCCGGAATGGCCGCTGCCGTGGCACTCACCGCCGGCGCCCTCATCGCCTCGACGGCGCAGGCCGCGCCCGCTTCCGGCACGCCCGCGCCGGCCTTCACCGGCCTCACGTCTGCGGGCGAGACGATTTCGCTGGCGGATTTCGCCGGAAAGACCGTCGTGCTCGAATGGACGAATGATGGCTGCCCGTTCGTGAAGAAACACTATGCTGCGCCTCCATCCAACATGCAGACCCTGCAGAAAGGCGCCGCGGCCGACGACATCGTGTGGATTTCGGTGATCTCGTCGGCACAAGGCGAGCAGGGTTATGCGGACGCCGTGCGCGCCAATGAACTGACCTCGTCGCGGGGCGCTGCACCGGCACATGTAGTGCTCGACGAAGCCGGCACGATCGGCAAACTCTACGGCGCCAAGACGACGCCGCACATGTACATCATCACGCCCGACGGCAAGCTCGTCTATGACGGCGCGATCGATTCCAAGGCCTCGGCCAAAGTCGATGATATTGCCGAAGCCACCAACTACGTTACGGCTGCCCTCGCAGATCTCGATGCGGGCCGGCCGGTCGCAACACCGGTGACCAAGCCGTACGGCTGCGCGGTGAAGTACAAATAATCCGGATACGGATTGAACAACAGGACCGGGCCGCAATGCCCGGCCCTTTTTCGTTTCTGGCCATCCGGGGCATGACGCCGCGGACGGGCTTGATCGCGGTGGCCGGTCAGGCGCAGACTGGCGGTCCAGACCGGGGAGGGCGCATGAGCCGCGAGAGTGATCCGATTGTCCGCGACCAGCCGCCGGAGATGCCTTCCGAAGGCGGTCCGCTGGTCGAGTATCACGGCGCTCTGCCGCCGGCGCCGGACTGGTTTCCGGACGCGGTGGCGACGCCTTACGAGACGCACCGGATCGATGTGCTGGGGGCGGAAGTCTCCTATCAGCGCTGGGGCAAGCGCGGCGCGCCCGGCCTGTTGTTTGTGCATGGAAACGGCGCGCACGCGCACTGGTGGGATTTCATCGCGCCTTACTTCGCCGAGCATTACAATGTCGCGGCGCTGACCTTTTCCGGGATGGGCGAAAGCGCCTGGCGGGCGACCTATGACATGGCGACCTTCTCGGCGGAACAGGTGGCCGTGGCTGAGGATGCGGGCCTGTTCGACGGGCCGCGCAAGCCGGTGATCGTTGCGCACTCGTTCGGCGGCTTTGTCACGCTGGTGACCGGCGCCGAGCATGGCGAGCGGTTCGAGGGGATGGTGATCGTCGACAGTCCTGTCAATCCGCCGGAGCGGCCGCATCAGGGCCCGTCCCGCGCGGGGCGCCCGCATAAGGTGTACGCCGATCTCGCCGCGGCCTTGTCGCGCTTCCGTCTGGCGCCGCCGCAGATATGCGAAAACCATTATGCGATGGATTACATCGCGCGCTGGAGCCTGAAGCGCGCCGAGGGCGGCTGGACCTGGAAGTTCGATCCGACGATCTGGACGCGTTTTGAGCCGGGCCGGGATGGCAGCGAGTTGCTGAAGGCGGCGAAATGCCGGGTGGCGATCATCCGCGGCGAGGAAAGCGCGCTGATGCCGGATGAGGTGCGCGACTACATGCGCGGCCTGCTCGGGCACCAGGTGCCGTTTGTGTCGATCCCCCATGCGCGTCACCATGTGATGCTCGACCAGCCGATTGCCTTCATTTCAGCGTTGCGCATGCTGCTGGCCGAGTGGGACCATTCTGATCCGCACCGCAGCATTGACGGGCGCGCGTCCGGCAAATGAGCCTGCCCACCGGGCAAAAGTCTGCTTTCACTTGATCCCGGCGGCCAGACCGATAGCCTGCGCCGGGGATTCGCGAAGGAACGGGACCATGCCGCAGGCAACACTCGACGAAACAACCTACACGTCCGCGTCAGAACGCTTCATCGAGCGACCAATCGTGCGCGACACGATCATGGTGTTGATCATCGCAAATGCCGTCGTGCTGGGGGTGCTGACCTATTCGGCGCAGCTTCCCGGCTGGCTGGTCGCGGTGCTGAATGTGTTCGACGCGGCCGTCACCGGCATCTTCGTAGCCGAAATCCTGCTGAAGCTCTATGTCTACCGCCTGCAATTCTTCAAGCTTGGCTGGAACTGGTTCGACTTCATCATTATCGGCGTATCGCTGATCCCCGGCGGTTCGCCGTTCACCGTACTGCGCGCCTTACGCGTACTGCGGCTCCTGAGGCTGCTCCACTTGATTCCGACCATGAAACGGATCACCGAGGCCCTGCTGACGGCCTTGCCAGGCATGGGTGCCATTCTCGCGATTCTCGGCCTGGTCTTCTATGTCTCGACCGTGATGGCGACTTACCTGTTCAGCGAATCTCAGAACACGGACAATTTCGCGTCGTTGACGGCCTCGGCGCTGACCATGTTCGAAGTGCTGACCATGGAAGGCTGGAATGGTCACATGCGCGACCTTCTGGACGAATATCCTTATGCCTGGGCCTTCTTCATACCGTTCATCCTGTTCACTGTATGGGCGATTCTCAACCTGTTCACCGCCGTCATCGTCGACTCACTGCAGGACAGCGCTCTCGAGACCGTGCTGGAAATCGAGCAGGAGATCGGCGCGGAGCAGGAGGCCCATGACGTGATCCGGCACCGCGAACTTATGGCAATGATGGCAGAGATGCGCGCCGAGATCCAGGAACTGAAGAACCTCCGTTAGGGTGCTTTACCGCGCGGGCCTGCGATCAGACGATCAGGTCTTCAACGAGATTTGAGGGGCCTTCCTCGCCTGACGGAACAACTTCGGCAGGATAGTAGAACAGTAGGTTCGCCGTCGGAAGTGCGGCGGCGAGCTTGCCGGGAAGAGTATCATCGCCAGGTGACCAGGAAAGGCCGCCACGCCGAACCCCGTAGACGACGACCAGATCATCGTCCTGCCTTCCCTTGGCAAGGATACGGTGGAGCTTCGTCCAGCTCTCGATCGTGTGGAACTTGACATTGCTCGAGAGGTCGAAATCTTTGAAGTATTCATGGAACGCCGCCGAAGCACGCCGCTCAGTGAGGATATGGATAGGCGCGCCGATCTGACCGCCGAGATGGCGCAGGAGCAGTATAGCCTCGAGAAACCCATCTTCGTGTTCGGCATGGGTCGGCAGGACCAGAACCAAGCGCTTGATCGTCTTCAGCGGATCCCGGATACGGCAGACAAACAGGTTAAAGTGCCTGTCGCGCAGCAACTGCTGAATCAGCGAACCGAGCAAGAGCTGGTTGGTGTTGCCGCTTTCCGGCCAACCGATCAGCAGGTCAGTCGCGCCGACTTCCTGGCGCGCAGAGAGCAAGCCAGTGCCAACACTCATGGCTGGGCGCACGCGCGCCTCTGTCTTTATCTCGGAAGCCGCAAGCAGCGACGCCGTGGTCGCGAGGGAATCTTGCGCGGCCGTTTCGGCCGAGGCGTTGTAGCTCCCATTCGGTGTGATGCGCAACAGGTGCACAGCTTCCGGACTGCGCACGTCGCGCATCAGGATCGCGAGTTCCGCGAGGCGCAGGCTGACTGCTTCGCTGGAACAGCCGATCAGGATGCGGCGAGCCGGCACAAGGTCTAGATCGACAGGGATTATGGTTTCCGCCAAAGCGACGGCACGGCCGAACTGCTGCACCACAATCGGTGCGAGGATACAGGTGACGAATATCATCATGATCGCGCCGTTGACGACGAATTCGTCGAACAGGCCGATCTCGAATCCGACAATCGTGGCGGCGAGCGTTGCGGCTGCTTGCGGAACACTGAGACCGAAGATCAACATCGACTGGTCACGATTGTATCCCAGGATTCGGCCGGCTAGCCAGGCGGCGAGCCATTTGCCACCGATCACTGTGGCGACCATGCTGACTGCCACAATCCAAGCTTGGAGTCCGCCAAGGAAGATGCGCACGTCGAGCAGCATACCGACCGACAAGAGGAAGAAGGGGATGAAGATCGCCTCGCCGGTGAACTGAATGCGATTCATCAGCGTTCCATTGTGCGGGATCAGCCGGTTGAGTGCGAGACCGGCGAGGAAGGCGCCGACAATGGGTTCGGAGCCGGCATACTTTGAGGCTGCAGAAATCGCGAAGACGACGGCCAGCACGAACACGAACTCGGCCACGCCGTCTCTTGCCACGTTTCTAAAGAACCAGCGCGCCACCAGAGGCAGGACAAACAGAATGATGGTCGCATAGAATGCCAGTCCGAGAACCAGCTGCAGCCAGAATGCATCACCCGCATTGCCCCGCACCATGCCAGCGATAACGGCAAGTACAAGCAAAGCCAACGTATCCGTAATGATTGTTCCGCCTACGGCAGTTGTCACAGCCTGATTGCGAACAAGACCGAGGCGGCTGGCAATCGGATATGTGAGCAACGTGTGGGAGGCGAACGTGCTGGCGAGCAGCAGGGAGGCCGGCCAGTTGAAGCCGAGAATCAGGCGCGCCACCAGAATTCCGAGCGACATTGGCACGGCAAAAGTCAACAGGCCGAACACCAACGTGCTGGAGCGCGACCGTTTGAGAACGGCCATATCGACTTCCAGCGCGGCCGTGAACATGATGTACAGCAGGCCGACCGTGCCGAAGAGTACGAAGGACATGTCACGTGCCAGCACGCCGAAACCGTTGGGGCCGAGAAGGGCACCGGCAATCAGCAGACCGATCATGCCCGGCAGACGCCAGCGTCCGAGCACGATGGGCGCCAGAAGGATGAGGCCGGACACGATTGCGAAGATCAGGACCGGATCAGTGATCGGCAGACTGTTTCCCATGCCGGACTCCCTTTCAGACCTGTTTCCGATTGTGCGCCCTGACGCGAATAGGCTGGTAAAGGTTAAAGGTTGTGACCGGGCCCTAGCTGCTTTTTTTAGCCCGCGAATGCCTTCTCGATCACGAACTCGGCCGGCGCCGCATTCGAGCCTTCGGTCAGGCCGGCCTTGAGCATCAGGGCCTTTGTGTCCTGGATCATTTCCATCGAGCCGCACATCATCGCCCTGTCCGTGGACGGATCAAGCGGCGGCACGCCGAGATCGGTGAACAGCTTGCCGGTCTCGATCAGGGTCGTTATGCGGCCCATGTTGGGAAAGGCTTCCCGCGTGGTGGTCGTGTAGAGAGCCAGTTTGCCACCAACGAGTTCGCCGACGAGCGGATCGTCCTTGAGGCTCTCGATCAGGTTGCGGGAATAGGCCAGTTCCGCCACGTCGCGGCAGGTATGGGTGACGATCACTTCGTCATAGCGCTCATAAGTATCGGGATCGCGCACGAGGCTGGCAAAAGGCGCAAAGCCGGTGCCGGTGGAAAACATGTAGAGGCGCTTGCCGGGCGTCAACGCGTCGAGCACCAGTGTTCCGGTTGGTTTGCGGCCGAGCAGCACTTTGTCGCCGGGCTGGATTTTCTCGAGCCGCGAGGTCAGCGGGCCGTCCGGCACCTTGATCGAATAGAATTCCAGTTCCTCGTCCCAGGACGGGGAAGCGATGGAATAGGCGCGCAGCAGCGGTTTACCGTCGTCCTTGAGCAGACCAATCATCACGAATTCGCCCGAGCGGAAGCGGAAACTTTTCGGCCGGGTCAGGCGGAAACGGAACAGACGATCAGTGAAATGCTCGACGGCGAGGACGGTTTCCTCGGTCGGACCATTGGGGTTTGCTTTCGCAGCGGCCGTCTGGCCGGCGGGCGCATCAGCGCTCATCCTCAGCCCTCCTGGAGGTGTCGAGACTCCAATTGAGCGAGGCGCCGCGCAAAAGCAATGCGTCAGATGATGGCTTTAGTTTTCCTGATAGGTCGGGCGGCTGACCCAGTCGATCTCGGGGTCCTGGTGGCTGTAGGCGCCGGAGAGTTCGTAGATGTTCTCGTAGCCATAGCCATAGAGGTTGATGAAGGTCGGCACGTTGAGGGCGAGCGGGGCTGATTTCAGGACCACTGGCGCGATATTGTCGCTGAAGTTGTTGTTGCAATAGATCAGGATGCGGCGGTTCTTCGCGCCGACGACTTCCGACAGCATGCCGGCGGAGAAGTCCGAGAAATTGAGGTTAACCGCGCCGTCGATATGGCCGAGCGCGTAGTTGCGGGCGCTGCGGGCGTCGATGATGATCGTGTCCGGATCGGCCTTCATGGCGTTGAAAGTGTCGATGTCGATCAGGCGGGTCTCGCGGTAGGCGGCAATCTCGGTGCCGAGTTCCATGAAGCCCGGATAATCGACCAAGCCGGTGTCTGTCTGCGCCCGGGCGGGCGGCACGGCGAGGGCGCCGAGCAGGATAACGACGAGGCCGAGCAAGGCGACGAGCGCCACGACCGGCAAGTTTGTGCGGACAGGTTCGGGGTTCATGGTCAGCCTCCTCAAGCGGCCTCGAGCCTCCAGAGTCGCCAGACTCAGTGGCCAGATTGTGCGCGCATCCGGGCTTTGCTGCGAAATCCGTGCCATTCCGGGCCGGGGTCAGGCGGGCGGGAAACGGCCCATCCGGTCTTCCCAGTGGCGGCGGCAGAGCGAGACATAGGTCGTCTTCTCGATCGAGATCTGGTCGCCTTTGGTCAGCGCCTTGCCGTCCGGACCCTGACGGATGACCATCGTGGCCTTGCGGCCGCATTCGCAGATGGTACGAACCTCGCGCAGGGAATCGGCGATGGCGAGCAGGGCGGCAGAGCCTTCGAACAGCTCGCCCCGGAAGTCCGTACGCAAACCGTAGGCAAGCACGGGCATGCCGAGATGGTCGGCGACGCGGGCGAGTTGCCAGACCTGATCCTTGGTGAGGAACTGCGCCTCGTCCACAAAGATGGCGTCAAGCCGGCCCTGGCCCATGCGTTCCTGGATCAGCGCGAAAAGGTCAGTATCCTGAGTATAGAGCGACGCCTCCGCCGCGATGCCGATGCGCGAGGTGATGTGCCCGTCCGCTGCGTCGCGGTAGAGCGCGGACGTGAGCAGCAGCACCTCCATGCCGCGCTCACGGTAGTTGTACGCCGCCTGCAGGAGGATCGTCGACTTGCCGGCATTCATCGCCGCATAGGAGAAGTAGAGCTTGGCCATGGCGCCCGTGTCGTGCCTGTCAGCGGATCGGTGTGGCGACGCCTTCGCGGCGGGGGTCAGCGCCGCCTTCAAGGCCGCGCTCGCGCACGACGATGAGATGCAGGCCAGAATTCTCGCCGGTGCGTTCCTCGACCGTGTATCCCATCTCGCGCAGCGCCTCGGCCGCTTCCGGTCCGCCGGCGACATCGACTTCCACGTCGACAGTATCACCGCGCGCGATGATGTTGGGTAGTGCGGCCGCTTCCTGCGCCGTCTTGTCCCATTCGAGCACGCCGACAAGCGTCTTGGCGACGTAGGCAATGATCGAATTGCCGCCTGGCGAGCCGGTGACCATAAAGAGGTCACCGCCCTTGTCGAACACGAGGGTCGGCGACATCGAGGAGCGGGGGCGTTTGCCGGGGGCGGGCGCGTTGGCGACCGGCTTGCCGTCCTTGGTGGGCGTCAGGGCAAAATCGGTGAGTTCGTTGTTGAGCAGGAAGCCGCCGGCCATCCGGGACGAGCCGAAGGCGGCTTCAATCGTGGCGGTCATTGCAACGGCGTTGCCCTCAAGGTCGATGATCGAGATATGCGTGGTGCCGGCGCCGGGCGTGGTCGTGTCCTCGCCCCACATAGGGCGCAGCGGGTCCTTGCCGAGCACGATGCCCGGATCACCGGGGAAGGATTGCGCATCGGGCGCAAACACTTCGAGCGCGCGTGCCTTGATGTAGGCGGGATCAATCAGATCGGCGGTAGGCACCGACACGAAGTCTCCGTCGGCGACATAATGGTCGCGGTCGGCGTAGGCGAGGCGTTGCGCATCGACGAAGGCCTTGAGATAGAGCCGGTCATCGGAGTTGGTGTGCGCGGCTGGGCGGAGGTGATCGTAGAGGCCCATGATCAGGTTCTGGGCGATGCCTCCCGAGCTGGGCGGCGGGGCGGAGCAGATCTTGAAGCCGCTCTGCAATTCGCCGCAGACCGGCTCGCGTACGGCGACGGTGTAGGCTTGCAGGTCTTCAAGCGTCATGGCGCCGCCGTCCGGTCCCTCGGTCACGGCGGCGATGATCTCGGCGGCGATGCTGCCGGAATAGAAGGCGGCAGGGCCTTCTTCGGCCACGGCGGCGAGCGTTGCGGCGTAGGCCGGGTTGGTGCGCACGAAACCAGCGGCCAGCGGCTCGCCGTCCGGATAGAAGTAAGCGGCGGTGACCGGGTTGTCGTCGAGACGGATGGCGCCGCGCAGGCGGGGGGATGCCAGGATTCCGGCGAGTTTCGGCGAAACCTTGAAGCCGTCTTCGGCCA
>JBGTKN010000325.1:0-3707 GCA_041744615.1 Hyphomonas sp.
CATATCGGCGCTGCCCCCGCCGCCGAAAGCTATCTGCGCGTCGAGGCCATCCTTGCCGCCGCTGCCGAGACCGGCGCCAATGCCATTCACCCCGGATACGGCTTCCTGTCGGAGAATGCCGCCTTCGCCGAAGCCGTCCTCACCGCCGGCCTCGCCTGGGTCGGCCCTCCGCCCGCCGCCATCCGGTCCATGGGCCCGAAGGATGAAGCCAAGCGTATCGCCGAAGAGGCGGGCGTCCCTGTGCTGCCAGGCTACCGGGGCGAAGCGCAGGACATCAGCACCCTGACGAAAGCCGCTGAAAAGGTCGGCTACCCGCTGCTCATCAAGGCCGTCGCCGGCGGCGGGGGCAGGGGCATCCGCCAAGTCTCCAAAGCCGCAGATCTCCAGGCCGAACTTACCAGCGCGGTGCGTGAAGCCGTATCCAGTTTCGGCGATGGCCGCGTCATGCTCGAGAAGCTCGTCGAGCGCCCCCGCCATATCGAAGTGCAGGTCTTCGGTGACCAGCATGGCAACGTCGTCCACCTGTTTGAGCGCGACTGTTCCCTCCAGCGCCGCCGCCAGAAAGTCATCGAGGAAGCCCCCGCACCCGGCATGCCGGACGACGTGCGCAAAGCGATGACCGATGCCGCGGTGAAGCTCGCAAAAGCCGTCGGCTACCAGGGCGCCGGCACGGTCGAATTTATCGTGGACGGATCAAGACCGCTCGCCATCGATACCTTCTGGTTCCTCGAAATGAACACTCGCCTTCAGGTCGAACACCCCGTCACCGAAGCCATCACCGGCACCGACCTCGTCGAATGGCAGCTGATCGTCGCTTCCGGGGGAAAACTCCCTCTGAAACAGAAGGATATCAAGCTCACCGGCCACGCCTTCGAAGCCCGGGTCTGCGCCGAAGATCCCGCCGACAGCTTCCGCCCCGGCGCCGGCCTCATCCTAGAGTTCGGTCTCCTCGAGGAACCAGACGGTGACTCCCTCCGCTGGGACACCGGCTTCGCCTCTGGCGACCGCGTACCTTCCAGCTATGACTCGATGATCGCAAAACTGATCGTACACGGAGAAACCCGCGACGCCGCGCTGGAACGCCTCACGGACGTCCTCGCCCACACTCAGCTCTGCGGTGTGCCGTCGAACGCCGGCTTCCTGCGCCGCTGCGCGCTCTCCGAAGAGTTCAGCGCCGCCACCCACCACGTCAACTGGATCGGCGACAATCTGGATGCGTTGGCCTCTGTCCCCAGCGCCCACCGCGCCGCATCGCTCTCCGCCGTCGCCACGCTGTTGCTTGATGATGAAGGCGCCGTGTCCCCCTGGGACCTGCACGACGGATTCCGCTTGAACTCAGTTCCCCGCCGCGATGTACTCCTGGCTGCCGACGGCGCAGCCGAACTCGTCGACCCGGATGCGCCCCTTGGCGAAGACACACCGTTCCCGTTGATCACCGACCTCTCGCCCCGCCGCTTCGCAGTCACCACCGGCGGCGACACCTTCCTGGTCACCATCCCCGAATTCAGTGCCGATGCCGACGCAGCGCTCGGCGGCAATGTCGTCAAAGCCCCTATGCCCGGCAAGGTCCTCAGTGTACTGGCCAAAGACGGCGCCGCCGTCACCCGGGGCGAAACCCTCGTCGTCCTTGAAGCGATGAAGATGGAACATGCCCTCGTCGCACCCCGCGACGGCGTGGTGGAAGCCGTCCAGGCGAAGGCAGGCCAGCAGGTTGCCGATGGCGATGTGCTTGTGTTGCTGAAGGAAGAGTAGCCTACCTCGGCCCCGCCACGATCAGATCATCGTGCAGGCTCGCAATCTCCCCGTCTGAATATCCGACCCCGGACAGTATTTCGTCCGTATTCTCCCCCAGGCTCGGCGCCCGCACCGGCGCAATCCGCTCCGCATCGGAGAACGAAATCGGATTGCCCGGCGTCAGATAAGTCCCGATGCCCGGATGTTCGAGCATTGAAAACATGGGATTATCTGTTGAAATGTCAGGGTCTTCCCTCACCGCCTGCGCAAAGGTCCGGTAGCGCGCCCAGGTCACGCTGCGCTCGGTGAACGCGGCCTCGAACTCCTCCACCCGCCGCGAATCGAAGAACGGTTTCAGCACCTCGGTGATCGCATGGCGGTGTTCGAACCGCGCACCTTCGCGGTTGAGGTTCACGCCCAGTTTCACGGCCAGCTCCTCGAACGCCTCCTGCGTGTGCGTCACCGCTTTCAGATTGTCCCACTGGCGCTGCGTGAGCGCCACGACGATCGCCCGCCCGCCACCCTTGCACACGAAATCCTGCGCATAAGCTCCGTACAAAGAGTTCCCCATCTTCGGCCGGTCATATCCATTGACCGTCACCTCACCGATGATCCCGAGATTGCCCAGCATCGCCAGCGCCATATCCTTCAGCGCCAGTTCCACCAGCTGCCCGTTGCCCGTCAACCGCCGGTGCCGCTCTGCGGCGAGGATTCCCAGCGCCGCCTGCTGCCCGGTGATACAGTCCCAGGCTGGCAGCACATGGCCCACCGGCTCGGCCGAGCCCTCGGGCCCCGTCGCCATCGGAAAGCCCACCGCCGGGTTCACGGTATAATCCACCTGCGGCCCGCCGCTCCGGTCGCCGGTGACCGACATCATGATCAGATCCGGCCGGTGTGCTTTGAGCGCCGGGTAGTCCATCCATCCGCGCACGCGCAGATTAGTCAGAAAAATGCCTTTGCCTTCGCCGGGCTCACAGATCAGACGCGTTACGATTTCCTGACCGCGCGGTGTCGTCATGTCTACGGCGAGGCTGCGCTTGCCCTTGTTCAGCCCCGCCCAGAAAAGGCTGCGCCCCTTGTCGGTCACCGGCCAGCGGCCATTGTCCAGCCCGCCGCGTATACGGTCAAAGCGGATCACATCCGCCCCCATCTGCGCCAGCGTCATGCCCGCCAGTGGTGCCGCCACAAAGGCAGAGCCTTCGACAATCCGGAGCCCCTCAAGAATCTTGACCATCTTTTCCTCCCACGGGCCGGTCTCCGGCCTCATCAGAAGTCATCTAGGCCGCGTCAGCCGCCCGCCCAGCTGAGACTGGCCTGCATGCCGGCCGCGCCGTTGCCATTCGCCGTAAACAGGTCCAGCCCCCCCGCCTCATTCGTCCGCCCGCAGACGGAAACGGCGTCAAAGTCGAACAGCGGCCGCAGCCCCCGGAACGTATAGCTCGCCGGCCGCTTGCCCGGCTGCCAGCGCCGAGCTGCTTCCATGAGAAGGATCGCCTGCAGCGGCCCATGCACCACAAGGCCCGGATAATTCTCCGTCTCCATTGCATACGGCCGATCGTAGTGGATCCGGTGCCCGTTGAAGGTCAGCGCCGAAAACCGGAACAGCAGCACGGGGTCTAACGCAACGCGCTCCGTCCACGCACAATCGCCCACGGCCACAGGCTCCGGCGGGTTGAACACATCCGGAATCGGCATGTAGACAATGTCCTGCTCCTCCTCCATCAGCCCGGCGCCGCCACGCGAATACGAATGCCGTACAGTCACGAACACCATCTCGCCCGTCCGTCCGGTCTTCGAGGTCACCTTGCCAATCGTCGAAACTTTGGTGAGCTCGTCGCCGATCCGAACCGGATCGTGGAAGCTGCACCGGCTGCCCGCCCACATGCGCCGGGGCAGGGTGATCGGCGGCAGGAATCCGCCGCGCTGCGGATGCCCGTCCGGCCCCACAGACGAGGCGCGCACCACGGGCAGGA
>JBGTKN010000326.1:0-5784 GCA_041744615.1 Hyphomonas sp.
CGCGCTCAAAGCGTCAGGTCTCCGCTCGCGGCAAAACCTGCCTCGCCGTGGATCGCGGCGACCACGGCGCCCCCTTTGGCCCGGTGCGCCGCAATCAGGTCGTCTACCAGCTGCCGGCCGCCGGAATCCAGCGCCGTGTAAGGCTCATCCAGCAGCCAGAGCGGACGGTCCTCGAGCAGCAGTCGGGCAAGGGCGGTGCGGCGTCGCTGGCCAGCGGAAAGGTATCGTCCGGCAACATCGGCCGGGCGGTCGAGACCCATCCGGGTCAGGACCGAATCAGTGTCGGCATCAGAGCCCCAGGCCTGCGCCCAGAGCTTCAGATGCCCGCGCGGCGTCTCCTGCGGCTTCAGACCTTCGCGGTGGCCGATCCAGTGATGGGGGGGGTCCCGGGTCACGCGGCCGGCTTCCGGACGGGTAAGTCCTGCAAGAACGCGCAGCAGGGTTGTCTTTCCGGCGCCGTTGGCCCCGCGCAGCAACAGCGCGTCGCCTGCGCGCACCGCGACGGAAACCTCCCGGAACAACACGCGCTCGCCCCGGATCATGCCGAGTCCGGCGCCAGTCAGAAGGGAAGGTGCCTGCAAATTCATCCGCGCAGGGATAGCCGGTTCCGGCCCGCCCGCAAACGCGGCCATGACGCGCGCTTGTGTCGCGCGCCCGATTGCGCCCGTGAGGCGAGGGCTATAAGGGAACCCCAGCATTTCAAGGCGGACCTGCCCGACCCGTTCCCGGGCGGCCGCGTGACAGGAGGCACTGCCCACACATGCCGTCTAAAGACAGCTTCAAATCGAAGAGCAAACTCACCGCCGCCGGCAAGACCTATACCTACTATTCTATCGCAGCCGCCGCACAGAACGCGGGACTCGGCGATATCTCCCGGCTGCCGGCCGCGTTGAAGGTGCTTCTCGAGAACATGCTGCGCTTCGAGGACGGCCTGACGGTGACCCAGGACGACATCCGCGCTTTCGGGCAATGGGCCGAACAGGGCGGCCAGAACCCGCGCGAGATCGCCTATCGCCCGGCCCGCGTGCTGATGCAGGACTTCACCGGCGTACCCGCCGTGGTGGACCTCGCCGCGATGCGCGACGGCATCAAGGCGCTCGGCGGCAATGCCAAGAAGATCAACCCGCTGGTGCCGGTCGACCTCGTGATCGACCACTCGGTGATGATCGACGAGTTCGGCACGCCTCGGGCCTTCCAGGCCAACGTCGACCTCGAATATGAGCGCAACATGGAGCGCTACACTTTCCTGAAATGGGGTCAGAAGGCATTCAACAATTTCCGCGTCGTGCCGCCCGGCACCGGTATCTGCCACCAGGTGAACCTCGAATACCTAGCCCAGACAGTCTGGGCTGCGCCGAATGAGGAAGGCGAACTCGTCGCTTACCCGGACACGCTCGTCGGCACGGATTCGCACACGACGATGGTCAACGGCCTCGCCGTGCTCGGCTGGGGCGTCGGCGGGATCGAAGCCGAAGCCGCCATGCTCGGCCAGCCGGTCTCGATGCTGATCCCGGAAGTCGTCGGCTTCAAGATCACCGGCGCGCTGAAGGAGGGCGTCACCGCCACCGACCTGGTGCTCAAGGTCGTGCAGATGCTGCGCAAGCACGGCGTGGTGAACAAGTTCGTCGAATTCTACGGCCCTGGCCTCGACAACATGCCACTCGCCGACCGCGCCACCATCGCCAACATGGCGCCGGAATATGGCGCGACCTGCGGCTTCTTCCCGATCGATGACGAGACCCTTCGTTACCTGCGCCAGACCGGCCGCGACGAAGACCGCATCGCGCTCGTTGAGACCTATGCCAAGGAGAACGGCTTCTGGCGCGGCAATGACTATGCCCCGGTCTACACCTCGTCGTTGCACCTCGATCTCGGCGATGTCGTGCCCGCTATTTCCGGCCCGAAACGCCCGCAGGACCATGTCGCACTCGACGCGGCCGCACAGATCTTCGGTGAGTATATCGACGGCGTCCGCAAACCGGCCAAGGTGCCTGAACTGCAGAAGTCGGAAATGACGGAAGAGGGCGGCCCGCCAGCGCCGAAATCGATCCCCGGCGATCATCCAGGCCCGAGTTTCGCGAAGGTCGACGGTCGTGAATGGACGCTCCGCGATGGTTCGGTCGTGATCGCTTCGATCACGTCCTGCACCAACACGTCGAATCCCTACGTCCTGATCGGCGCCGGCCTCGTCGCTCGCAAGGCCCGCGCGCTCGGCCTGACCCGCAAGCCCTGGGTCAAGACCTCGCTCGCCCCCGGATCGCAGGTTGTTTCAGAATACCTGAACGCGGCCGGCCTGCAGGAAGACCTCGACGCGCTCGGCTTCAACCTCGTGGGTTATGGCTGCACCACGTGTATCGGTAACTCGGGCCCACTGGCTCCGGAAATCTCCGCTGCGATCAACGAGAATGACCTCGTTGCCGTCTCAGTTCTCTCCGGCAACCGCAATTTCGAAGGCCGCATCAGCCCCGATGTGCGCGCCAACTATCTTGCCTCACCGCCGCTGGTCGTCGCCTATGCGATCGCGGGCGACATGAACATCGACATCACGCGGGACCCGATCGGTACGTCGAAGGATGGCGCACCTGTTTATCTGAAGGACATCTGGCCGACGACCAAGGAAATCGCCGACATGGTGCACCGTGTCGTCACGCGCGAGATGTTCATCTCGAAGTATGCGGACGTGTTCAAGGGCGACACCAAATGGCAAGGCGTCAAGACAACCGATGCCGAAACCTATGACTGGCCTGTCTCTTCGACCTATATCCAGAATCCGCCCTACTTCCAGGGCATGGCGCCGGAGAAGGGCGACATCAACCCGATCATCGGCGCGCGCGTGCTCGCCGTGCTCGGCGACATGATCACGACAGACCACATCTCCCCGGCCGGCTCCTTCAAGGCCAACAGTCCGGCGGGCAAGTACCTGACCGAGCGCCAGGTGCCGTTGAAGGATTTCAACTCCTACGGCTCGCGCCGCGGCAACCATGAGATCATGATGCGCGGCACCTTCGCGAACATCCGTATCAAGAACGAAATGCTGGACGGCGTCGAAGGCGGCTACACGATCGGCCCGGACGGCGCGCAGACATCGATCTATGACGCGGCCATGGACTGGATCGACAAGGGCGTGCCCCTGGTCATCTTCGGCGGCATCGAATACGGCGCCGGCTCATCGCGTGACTGGGCCGCCAAGGGCACCAACCTCCTCGGCGTGAAGGCCGTGATTGCCGAAAGCTTCGAGCGAATCCACCGCTCCAACCTCGTCGGCATGGGCGTCATCCCGTTCGAGTTCATGCCGGGCGAGAACCGCAAGACGCTCGGCCTCAAAGGCACCGAAACGGTCGATATCGAGGGTCTCGGCAATGATATCCGCCCGCTCTCGACCGTGCCTTGCCGCATTACCTATGCGGACGGCAAGGTGAAAACGATCCAGATCAAATGCCGGATCGATACCGAAATCGAGGTCGATTACGTCAAGCATGGCGGCGTGTTGCACTATGTGCTGCGCGACCTGGCGAAATCCCGCGCCTGACGCTGCGTAAATTGCATTCAGCCCGCTGCACGGGAAGGCTGCCGCGGGCTTTTTCGCAGTCTCTCACGTGGCTGTGACTGTGCGAGGCCGCCCGGAGCACCTATAACGGCCTGCGATGACCCGGCTTCTTGTCTCCCTCGCACTTCTGCTCGGCTTCGCGGCGCCCGCGCAGGCGGAAGGCCCGATGCTGGTCGAGCTTTTCGCGTCGAAGAACTGCCGGGCCTGCCCCGCAGCTTACAAGACGCTGAAGCAGGTCGAGGCCGAGCGCGGCGACAGCGTGATGGTGCTGACCTGGGCAGTCGATTACTGGGACTATCTCGGCGGCAAGGAAAAAATGGCCCTGCCGGAATCGAAAGAGCGCCAGCGCGCCTATGTCGAACATTTCTCGCTGCGCGGTCCGTATACGCCCCAGTCGGTCTACAATGGCCTCGAACAGACCGCCGGCAACAAGCCGACCAAGGTCGGTGCGGCGGTGATGAAGGCCGAGATGGCCGGGCCCACGAATGTCAGCCTGCGGCGTAGCGGAAAGAAGGTCGTGCTCACGGGACAGCCTGATGGTCTCGCGGATATCTGGTGGGTCGCCTATCTTGATGCCGATGACAACACGACCAAGATGCCGAACCCGGTCACCAGCGTGCGCCAGATCGGTCCCTGGCTCGGCGGCAAGGCGGAGATTGACCTGCCTGTCTGTGCCTCCGGTTGCGCCCTGATCGTGCAGGAAGCCGGCATGGGCCGCGTCCTCGCCACAATGCGCGCCAACTGAACGCGGTTCAGCCGGGTGGGCGCACGATCGTCGACACCAATGGCGTATAGTCGGCCCAATCGGTTGCCGTCAGTTCGAAGGCCCATCCGGCGGCGCGCTCATTGATGGCGGCGGCGCGCGTGGCGCCTTCACCTGCCTCGATTGCCCGCATCGTGATGAAGTAGCCGTCGCGTTCGCGGTAGGCCCGCACGTCCACTTCCAGTCCGTCATGCGTCTGGGTGATATGGCGGGCCATGGCATCGCTGCGCAGACTGGAGGCGGGTTTCACGCCAATCGGAAGGAAACGGGTCAGCGCGAGCGCCGGACCGGTCACCGCCAGGCGGCTGGTCAGCCGGAAAGTCTGGAAGGGAGGGGCAGGGCGGAAGGCGCGGTCGCTGGAGCCGACCTCGCGTTGCAGGTAGAGGCTTTCGCCCTCGGAATCTGTCAGGCGCACAGCGGAGACGGCGTCCTCGTGGATGTCCAGAAAGCCGAGATCAAGCCAGGCCTGCGCGCTGTAAAGCGGCGGGAGATTGCCGGTTACCCGGAAGGCCAGCGTTTCTTCGGGGCGGCGGGCGTAGATATGGTCGCCCTTGCGGCCCGTAATCAGCGCCGCGCCGGTTTCTCCGTCCGGGCCCAGTACTTCGAGCAACGCCCCGGCGCCGCTCTCGCGCGGATCTCCGAGATTGATCCGGTTTAGCTTCTCGGGATCATCCGTACGCGGTGTATCCCAAACAAGGCTTTCTAGGCCGCCCGCCAGTTCTGTCAGCCGGTCCTGACGTATCGGATAGCCATTCGGCGAACCGAGCCTCCAGCCTTCGCCGGTTGCGACTAGCGTATAGCTCTCATCGGCAAGTGTGATGCGGATGGCGCTCGTCTCACCGCGCTGGGCGGCGAATTCGGGGAAGACCGGCGTGCCGGTCCGCGCGCTTCTGGGAGTTTCCGCGCCGCCACCAAAGTGCGCGCCGAGCGCCAGCAGGCCCAGTCCGGCGGCGAGGCCGGCCATCAAGAGAGTTCGCCGTGAGCGTTGCCGGTCGCGTATCGTGCTCATGGCGCGGCCTTTCGCGGACGTCTCTGGCGGCGCCAGACAATCAGCCCGGCCAGCGCGACAAGGACAGGTCCGCCCCAGATATTGATCGCCTTCAGTCCGCCTTCCAGCCGATCGATGCCGCGCCGGTAGTCGCGTTCCGTTTCGCGCAGTCGCGCGCGCAGCTCGAGGATGTCCTGGCGCAGAAGAGCAAGTTCGGCGCGTTCCGCCTCGCTGAGCTCTGCTTCGGGATCGCCTGCAAAGAATCCGTCGCGGGCCCCCGTCGCCTGCAATTCCTCGAGGCGGGTCTGCGCCGTTTCGAGGCGTGATTCCAGCGCCGCCTGCTGACGGAAATACTGTGCTTCGGCTTCGCTCCGCATCCGGTCGATCCGTGTCATCGGGCGCAATGCCGGCGCGCGCGAACGCAACCGAGACAGCTCGCCGCCGCCGGCCAGCGCGTCCAGAGCGTTGAGCACAAGTCCGCCATTG
>JBGTKN010000327.1:0-11420 GCA_041744615.1 Hyphomonas sp.
GGGCGGCGCGCATCTCATGGGCGCGGGCCCGAGAGGCGCTGGACGTAATCCACTGGCTGGTGCCATCGGAGAGCGCGATGCGGCCATCAAGCGAGGTCGCAAGCTTCAGGGTGACGCGGATACCGGTCATGCCTCGCCGGCGTCTTCTTCATCGAGCGCGGCCTTTTCGATGAACTGGGCGAAGTCGCTCGGATCTTTGAAGTCGCGGTAGACGGACGCGTAGCGGACATATCCGACGGGATCGACGCGCTTCAGGGCTTCCATCACGAGTTCGCCGACTTCCGAGGACGGGATCTCGGTTTCGCCGCCGCTTTCGAGCTTACGGACAATGCCGGAGACCATCTGGTCCACGCGCTCGCGGTCCACCGGACGTTTGCGCAGGGCGACCATGATCGAACGCTGGACCTTCTCGCGGTCGAACAGGGCGCGTTTGCCATCGCGTTTGACGACCATGATCTCGCGCAGCTGAACGCGCTCGAAGGTGGTGAAGCGGGCGCCGCAGTTTTCGCAGACCCGGCGGCGGCGGACAGCGGTATCGTCTTCAGCCGCGCGGCTGTCCTTTACCGATGTATTGTCTGAGCCGCAGAAGGGACACCGCAAGACGTACTAGGCTCCCAGACCGTCATAGATCGGGAAGCGGGCGGTCAGCGCCATCACTTCGCCGCGTACGCGTTCTTCCACCGCGCCGTTGTCCTGGGTCGAGAGGGCATCGACGATCTCGCCGATCCACTTGCCGATCTGGGTGAACTCGGCTTCGCCGAAGCCTCGAGTGGTGCCGGCCGGAGAGCCGACGCGGATGCCGGAGGTTATGGTCGGCGGGGCGGGATCGAACGGGATGCCGTTCTTGTTGCAGGTGATGAAGGCGCGCTCCAGAGCGGCTTCGGCATCCTTTCCGGTGACGCCCTTCGGGCGCAGGTCGATAAGGGCGACGTGGGTATCGGTGCCGCCCGAGACGACATCCAGGCCGGCGTCCTTGCAGGCTTTCGCCATCGCGCGGGCGTTGGCGACGACCTGAGTGGCATAGGCGCGGAATTCAGGTGTGAGCGCTTCGCCGAAGGACACGGCCTTGGCGGCGATGACGTGCATAAGTGGGCCGCCCTGGATGCCCGGAAAGATGGCCGAGTTGATCTTCTTAGCGAGGGCTTCGTCATTGGTGAGGATCATGCCGCCGCGCGGGCCGCGCAGGGTCTTGTGCGTGGTGGTCGTGGCGATGTGGCAATGGTCGAGCGGGTTCGGGTGGACACCGCCGGCGACGAGGCCGGCGAAGTGGGCCATGTCGACAAGGAAGATGGCGCCGACCTCGTCCGCGATCTCGCGGAAGCGGCGGAAGTCGATCTGGCGCGGATAGGCGGAGCCGCCGGCAATGATCAGCTGCGGACGATGCGCGCGGGCAAGGCGCGAGACTTCCTCGAAGTCAATCAGGTGGTCGTCAGGGCGCACGCCGTACTGGACCGCGTTGAACCATTTGCCGGACTGGTTGGGCTTGGCGCCGTGCGTCAGGTGGCCGCCGGCGGCGAGGCTCATGCCGAGGATGGTGTCGCCGGGCTTGAGGACGGCCTGGAAAACGCCCTGGTTGGCCTGGCTGCCGGAGTTCGGCTGGACGTTCGCGAAGCCGCAATTGAAGAGTTTCTTTGCCCGGTCGATGGCGAGTTCTTCGGCGATGTCCACGTATTCGCAGCCGCCATAGTAGCGCTTGCCGGGATAACCTTCGGCATACTTGTTGGTAAGGATCGAGCCTTGAGCTTCGAGGACGGCGCGGGAGACGATATTCTCCGAGGCGATCAGCTCGATCTGATGCTGCTGGCGGGTCGCTTCCTTGCCGATGGCGGCGGCGATTTCAAGGTCCCGGTCGGCCAGAGACGTGGTGAAAAATCCACCCGAGAGGGTCTGCGGGATATGCGCCGAGTCTGCCATTTGAACCTCCGGATCCGAGTCCCGCGCTGTTTACGCGTGTGCGCCGCCGGGGGCAACCGGTGCTGAACCGATGATCATCCTGCTGCGATAACTGGCATGAACCAAATATATTCGAATACTTGGGTGTTAGTTACTTTACGGATACCCCCGATTACAATTAAACGTGATACTATTCTGTTTCCTGCTTCCTTGAATACAGGATCAGATGGGTGGGACAATGAAGGAACTGGAAGAATCCGAGCTGCTCGAGATGACCGTGGAAATCGTGTCTTCTTATGTGGCAAACAACGCCTTGCAGGCAGGCGCCTTGCCTGACCTGATCAAAACCGTGCACGCGACGATTCTCGGCCTCACCCAGCAGGTCGAGGCGCCGAGGGAGAAGCTGGAACCCGCGGTCGCGATCTCGAAATCGGTGACGCCGGAACACATCGTCTGCCTGGAAGACGGCCGCAAGCTGAAGATGCTGAAGCGCTATCTGCGCACGCGCTATGACATGACGCCGGAAGAATACCGCACCAAGTGGGGCCTGCCGGCGGACTATCCGATGGTGGCGCCGAACTATGCCAAACTGCGTTCGCGGCATGCGAAGCAGATCGGCCTCGGAAAAAAGCGGTAACGGCCGCTGAGCAACCCCTCAAGCGGCCCGGTCCAGCCCCAACTGCTTCCAAACCGCGAGCAAAGCGGCGACCAGCTCGTCCATCATGATCTCGTCATGTACCGGGCTGGGCGTGAAGCGCAGACGCTCGGTGCCGCGCGGGACGGTGGGATAATTGATCGGCTGGACGTAGATGCCGAAGTCGAACAGCAGCGTGTCCGACAGCGCCTTGCAGCGTTCCGGATCTC
This sequence comes from Hyphomonas sp., assembly GCA_041744615.1. Lineage (GTDB taxonomy): Bacteria > Pseudomonadota > Alphaproteobacteria > Caulobacterales > Hyphomonadaceae > Hyphomonas. Next base: position 2,758 of record JBGTKN010000327.1, read on the forward strand.
CGACCAGCAGCGGCACGATGTGTGACGGCGAGTCCATCACCGGCAGGCCCTGCTCCAGGAATTTCTGTTTCAGCTGCGCAGCCTTCTGCTGATGGATGGCGCGCAGGCGGCGACCCTCATCGGTGCGCAGCTTGCGGATGCTGGCGAGTGCGCCGGCAGCCATGACCGGGCAAGTCGAGGTGCTGAAAATGAAGCCGGAGGCCATCGAGCGGATCGCATCGACGACGCTGGTATGACTGGCGATATAGCCGCCCATGACGCCGTAACCCTTGGCGAGCGTACCTTCGATGATGTCGATGCGGTCGCCGAGGCCGAGCATCTGGGCAACGCCGGCGCCCTGGTCGCCGTAGAGGCCTACGGCGTGGACTTCGTCGAGATAGGTCAGCGCGTCGAACTCTTCGGCGAGGTCGCAGATTTCCTGCATGCGGCCGAAATCACCGTCCATCGAGTAGACGCTCTCGAAGGCGATGAGCTTCGGCCGGGCCGGGTCGTCAAGTTCGAGAAGGGCTTGCAGGTGTTCGACATCGTTGTGGCGGAACACGCGGTACTCGGCGCCGGAGCGGCGGATGCCCTCGATCATCGAGGCGTGGTTCAGCGCGTCCGAGTAAATGATGAGGTTCGGCAGGATTTTGCCGAGGGTGGACAGCGTTGCGTCGTTTGACACGTATCCCGACGTGAAGAGGAGCGCGGCTTCCTTGCCGTGCAGGTCGGCGAGCTCGCGCTCGAGATCGACATGGTAGCGGGTGGTGCCGGAGATGTTGCGCGTGCCGCCGGAGCCAGCGCCAAAGCTATCAATGGCTTCATGCATGGAGGCGATGACATCGTCGTCCTGCCCCATCGCCAGGTAGTCGTTCGAGCACCAGATCGTCACTTCACGCTCGCCATCTTCCATGCGCGCGGTCGCCTTGGGAAAACGGCCCTTGTGGCGCTGGAGATCGATGAAGACCCGGTAACGGCCCTCGCCGCGAATATTGTTGAGGGCGTCTTCGAATGACTTGAGATGCTTCATTTGCCGCACGCTGACTTTCACTGGTGAGGGTGCTCCGCAAGGAGCCGCCGGGCCGCCTTTTATTTAGCCCGGCGTCTATTTAGACGTATCCGCAAAAATACCTATGCGGCATATCCGGGCAGCTGGCGGTCCAGCTTGCGCAGCAGGGCCGGCCAGACCAGACGGTCTGTCAGGGTCGACATTCCGGAGCTGTGCTTGGTGAGTCCGCCCTGTCCGGCGACCTTGTCCTGCAACTCTTCGCCGCACTCCAGAACACCGTCACGCCCGGCCGAAAGGGCCATGATCTGCATCTTGCAGGCACGCTCAAGGAAGAACATGCGCGTGAAGGTCAGCGCGGCGCTTTCACCGCAGGTGAGCGTGCCGTGATTGCGCAGCAGCATGGAATGCTTGTTGGGGCCGAGATCGGCAACGAGACGCTCGCGTTCGTCAAGGTCGAGGGCGACGCCCTCATAGTCGTGGTAGGCAATGTCTTCGCGCACAATCATGGCGGTCTGGCTGATCGGCAGCAGGCCTTCCTTCTGCGAGGAAACCGCGACGCCCTGGTCAGTGTGGAGGTGCATCACGACCGTGGCGTCCTCGCGGGCCGCATGAATGGCGGAATGAATGGTGAAGCCGGCCGGATTGATCATCGCGTCGGTTTCCTGGACGATATTGCCCTCCAGATCGACCTTCACGAGCGAGGAGGCCGTAATCTCCTCGAAGAAGTAACCATAGGGGTTGATCAGGAAATGGTGCTCCGGGCCGGGGATACGGTGTGAGATATGGGTGAAGATCATGTCGTCCCAGCCGTAGAGGGCCGTGAGACGATAGAGGGCCGCGAGATCGACCCGCGCTTTCCATTCCGCTTCGCTGACCGCGCTGCGGATGTCGATATTCGGGTTGCCGTCGGCCATCTTGTTTCTCCCTGTTTGTGGCAGAGACTTTAACCCAAGTCCGGCGACTGCGCCAGATGAAGGTGACGCGCGTGTCAGGTTCGGTTTCCCCGGCTGAGGCGCCTCGCCTTGACGCCATGCTCAAAGCATTTGCACATGCGGCCATGGCCGACCTGAAACTAGCTTTTTTCGCCTCCAAACGCCCCGAAGCGCAGCAGGCCCTGCCCTTGCTGACGGCCAAGTATGGCAATGTGCCGGAGGAGGAGGCCGATGTTGTGGTCGCGCTCGGCGGCGACGGGGCGATGCTGGACACGCTGCGCCGAAGATTTGGCGACAGCAAGCCGGTCTACGGGATGAACCTCGGGACGATCGGGTTTCTGATGAACGAGTACAAGCCGGACGGCCTTGTCCAGCGAATTGATGCTGCAGAGCGGGCCAGCCTGACCCCGCTGAAGATGCTGGCGGTGGATATTCATGGCGCCGAGCACCGGGCGCTGGCGATCAACGAGGTGTCGCTGCTGCGCCAGACCGCCCAGTCGGCCCGGCTGCGGATCGCGGTCGACAGCCGGGTGCGGATGGATGAGCTGGTGTGCGACGGGATCATGGTGGCGACGCCGGCCGGCTCGACGGCCTATAACCTGTCTGCCCATGGACCGATCCTGCCGATCGGGTCGAACATGCTCGCGATGACGCCTATCAGCGCCTTCCGGCCCCGGCGCTGGCGGGGCGCGCTGCTGCGCCATGATGCGCGGGTGGATATCGAGATCCTGGCGCCGGACCGGCGTCCGGTTTCCGCCTCGGCAGACAATCAGGAAGTGCGAGATATCGTACGGGTTTCGGTCGAAGCGGACCATTCCAGCCGCTTAACCCTGCTGTTCGATCCGGGCCATGCGCTGGACGAGCGGATACTGACCGAGCAGTTTGCTTTCTAAGGCATTCTTGCCCTGTGCGCGTCAGCTTACTGTTAAGGCTTGGCGGTTAACCTTCAGGCGTAAACTCAAAGGCCTGATGCATGTTCGGAAAACTCCTCTCGAAGGCAAACCTCGTCGTCGGCGGCAGCCGCAAACCGGGTCAGACCCTGCCGCCACCGGACATTTCGCGCGTCATCAAGCCTGCCGCGCCAATCTATGCGGCAGCATTCACCCAAGCCGAGACCGATTTCCTGGCAGATGAGGCCCAGCGTGCCGTCGACAGCCTGTCGGAACAGTTCGACGTGTGGATGCGGCGCGACCTCGAATCCCTCCGCGGCACCTGGGCTGACGCCCAGAAACCGGATGCAACGGCAGAGGACTACCGGCGCCTCTATACGGCGGCTCACAACATCACCGGCGCTTCGCCATCCTATGGCTTCCCGGCGGTGGCGCGCCTCAGCAAGTCGCTGTGCCTGCTGCTTTCCCAGACGCGTCCCGGCGAGAATGCGCCGCTGATCAACCTGCATGTCGAAGCCTGCCGGGCGGCAATTGCTGCAGGTCCGGAAGGCGACGCGAGCCATTCAGTGGCGGACGCCGTGTGCGACGCATTGGAGCGCCGCGTGGCGGCGCGCCTCGTTGGCTGATCAGACGTTGACGCGGGACAAGAGTTCCATCGTCTGGCCGTAACCGGCCTCTTCCGGAATGTACAGACAAGGCTCGCCGTCGGGTGACTTGCCGACTTTCGGCAGTACGCTGATGACCGGCTCTGCGCCAAACGTGCTGATGGCTTCATCGACCGACCTGGCGCGGGCAAGTTTCGTAAGGTTCATCCGTGTGGGGAAAATGATGGTGGCGGTGCCGCCGCGTTCCTGCTCGAGGGCGTCCTCGGCGGACAGCCAGACAGCATCGGTGGTCTCGCGGCCATCATGTGCCGCGATCTGCCAGAGAGGCGCCGGGGCGACGTAGAAATGCGTATCGAAGCGTTTCGGCATCATCACCGGCGTTATCCAGTGGCCGAAGTGGACGAGACTGTCGAGGGCGAGCACAAGATCGTGTTCCTTCATCAGGGCAAGAAAGGACATCTCCCCCCGGTCGACGGCGCTGCGGTGGGGGCTCAGCAGTTCGGCAATGTCGGCGCCGACGAGCGGCGCGCCGGGACCACGCAGGACGCGGCGGCGAGCGATAAGCAGGCCAGATTCCTCGTAAGCCTCGCGGATGGCGGCAATGCGTGCATCCTGCTGGACCGGGCCGAAATCGCCGTCGGTCCAGTCATCCCAGTCCGGACTGGCATCAGCGGCCGCTGCCTTCCCGCCCGGGAAAACGAGCGCGCCGGCGGCAAAATCGATCTCGTAGTGGCGTTTCACCATCAGCACTTCCGGCTTCGGCGAGGCATCGCGCATCAGCAGGATTGTAGCCGACAGCCGGGGCTCGGACGGGGCGGGTTCAGTCATGGTGGCCAAAATCCTTAAAATTTCCGGGAAAACTCACCGGCCGGCTGCGCGCGATGTTCAACTTCAGCCGTTAGGGAAGGCAAGAGCCCGTCATCTGACGCCATAAGGAAACCCGATGCGCCCTTTCCCTCGCCCCAATGTGCGTCTCGTGCAGCCTTTGCGCGCACCGCCGGTCCGATTCAAGCCGGTCATGCACCTGCTCGGCGGAGACTCGCTGGGTCTGGTCGCTGACGAACCGATCGAGTTCGAGGAACGTGTCGCGTTCGGTCCGGTCGCCAATGACAATGAAATCCCGAGCCCTGCCAAGTGGATGGCCGGGCGCCTCGAGCGTGTCGCCAGCGCCGCCTGCGCGCAGGAACTGCCGCACCGTCCTATTCTCGTGGCCGCGCCGATGGCCGGCCTGTCCGATCCAGATACGGCCCTTGCCTGCGACGCCGCAGTGCGCCGCACCATCCTCTGCCAGCAGGAATTCTGCATGATGTTCACCGACGCCGCGTTTGCCGGTGATCCTGCCGACAGCACGGCGCGCATCGCGCGCCTGCGCCGGGTGGGATTCCGCGTCGGCATCGACATGCGCCATTCCTGGCAGACACCGCTCAGCGAAAGCTTCCGTATACTGATCGACACGATCCGGGTGGACGCCGACGCGCTGGAAGTATCGAACGAGCTGTGTGATGTCGTCTATGCTGCGAAGTTGGCCGGGATCCTGGTCGTCGCTGATCATGCCAACTGGCGTGACGGGGACTATCTGAATGATCTCGGGGTCGCGGGCGCCGTAGCGCCGCAGACGGACGCCTGAATTCAAGCCGCGTCGGTATCCTCAAGCGTATCTTCTCGAGAGGCCATCTCGGAGTAATAGTCGAGCTTGTCGAGCAGGTAGTCGAGATCGTCTTTCGGGATCGCCTGGAACTGCGTCAGAACGCGTTCGATCATCCGTGCACGGAATCGCGCGCGGTCGTTCGGCCCACCATCGTGCTGGGTATCATGGAACACGGTGACGGCAGCCTTGAACGCCGGCAGCATCTTACGCGGCAGGCCGGCACGGTCGAACACGGCCTGCAAGCCCAGCGGTCCGGCATCGTGGATCATCAGCCAGACGCGCTGATGGGCCACGCCTGAGAGCTCGGACAAGGCATGCTCGACGAAGCGCATCTGCCCGCAGCAGAGTGCGCGCATGATCAGCGAATTGGAGAGGCGGCCATTAAGGTTCAGCTGCGAGACGAAGCGCGGCAAGTCGTTGGTGCGGCCGGCCTGCTCCACGAGGTCGATCGTCGCGCGCTCACGGGCGCTGGCGGCAAGGTCAATGGCCAGCTGGGCCGGAAGCTCATGGCGGTTCACGAGAATGTCGAACAGCTGGCCGGAAACCAGGGAGACCATTTTCTCCGCAATGTGCGTCGGGATGAAGTCGCGCTTGATCAGGCCGGCCTGCACGATTTCGTCGCGGCCGAAGCGGCGCAGCGTGTCGTCATATGCCTTGTCGGTCCATTCCGCGCCGCGATTGGCAGACAGCGAGCGCACCGCCTCGATGGCGCCGTGCTCGGAGATGACTTCCGTGATGATAATCGAAAGAGCTTCACGGCTGGCAATGGCGGCCTGCTTGGCCGCGGTGACCGAGAGCACCAGTTCAACCAGGTCTTCATCGGTGAAGACCGGCGAGTCCTGCAGCACCGGAATGGCAACCGCTTCGATATCGCGGGCGAGTTTCAGTGCCACCTCGCGCGGCAGGATCGGCGAAGACCGGAGTGTGATCGCCAGCGTCCGCCGCACCAGATCGGCTGCATCCTCGGCTAGGATCGCGATGATTTCCTCGGCATAGGCCTTTTCGGTATCCGTCAGCACATCCAGCGCAATGCGGCGGCAGAGCCGGTGCGCGACAGAAGCGCGCTGCTCGGGCGTCTCGCCCCGCATCAGACGCAGGATGTCGTCTTCCGTCAGCTGGGGCCGGATGCTCTGGACCGTCATGGGCAGCTCAATCTTGAGATTCGAAACACCGCCGGACCCTGAGCGACGCTGGTTAACATCGGTTTACCAAGCTGCACTTCCGGTACGCAGCGCGCATGAAAAAACCGGCCGGATGGCTCCGGCCGGTTTCTCAATTGTGCTCTGAAAGCAAGGCTTAAACGTCGTCTTCTTTGAAAAGTTCATCGCGCGAAACCGAGGTTTCCTCGACCGTGGCAACCGACAGGATGTGGTCGACGACCTTGTCCTCGTAGATCGGGGCGCGCAGCTGGGCCATCGCATTGGGGTTCTTCTGGAAGAACTGCACCACTTCCCGCTCCTGACCCGGATACTGACGGGCTTCGCGGATCAGGGCCTGGTTCACTTCCTGCTCGGTTATCCGCACGTCCGAGATGCGGCCCATCTCGGCTAGCACGAGACCGAGGCGCACACGGCGCTCGGCGATCTTGCGATACTCGGCTTTCAGTTCGTCTTCCGGCTTGTCTTTCTCTTCCTGCGTCACGCGGCCTGCATCCATTTCAGTCTGCAGCTGCTGCCAGATCTGGTTGAACTCCTGTTCCACCATGCCGGGCGGGAGGTCGAAGCTGTGGGCTGCGTCGAGCTTGTCGAGCAGATCACGCTTCGCCTTGGCGCGGGAGGCGTTGGCGTGCTCGGCGGTGATCTGATCACGCACGAGGCCGCGCAGCTGTTCCAGGCTCTCGAGGCCGAGGCCCTTGGCAAACTCTTCGTCGAGTTCCGGCGTCTGCGGGGCGCGGACTTCGTGGACTTTCGTCTCGAAGACGGCGGCCTTGCCGGCGAGATTGGCGGCCTGGTAGTCCTCGGGGAAGGACACGTTCAGCTCTTTCTCGTCGCCGGCCTTGACGCCGACGAGCTGCTCTTCAAAGCCCGGTATGAAACGGTTGGAGCCAAGAACGACCGACTGCTGCTCGGCGGTGCCACCTTCGAAGGCTTCGCCGTCGATCTTGCCGACGAAATCGACAATCACGGCGTCGCCGTCCACCGACACTTCGTCGGCGCCGCGGGGCTCATACTTGATGTTTTGGCTGGCGATGCGCTTCAGCGACTCGTCGATCTGCTCGTCGGTGACTTCCGCGACCGGGCGCGTGATCGTCAGGCTGGCGGCCTCGACGGGAGTGAATTCCGGCATAACATCGACGTTCATCTGATACGCGAGGTCGGCCTCACCTTTCACGACTTTCTCGATGTCGCCATCCATCTTCACGGCCGGCTGGCCGGCGGGGCGCAGGGCGCTGTCCTCGAGGGCTTTCTGGTTGGTCTCGTTGACCAGCTTGTCGATCAGCTCGCCCATCAGGTCGCGGCCATACATCTTGCGCACATGGGCAGCGGGAACCTTGCCCGGACGAAAGCCCTTGAGCTTCATCTGCGGGCGGATTTCCTCGATCCGCTGGGCGAGTTTCGCCTGGAGTTCTGTAGCGCTCACCTTCACCTCAAAGGTGCGGCTGAGACCTTCTGCCTTGGTCTGAGTGACTTCCATGTCCTCGTCTTTCGTAAATGAAAGCGCCGCCGGGGGAGCCGCCTGGGGCCCCGGATACGCTGAATCCTGCCTGAAGCGGCGGCTTATGTCATACGGGGAAGCCCCTGTCCACGCCGCGTGGCGGGCGAGTGCAGCCAGGTTCCGGACCCCTGCCGGGACGTCCGCCACATCGGGCAAAGCGTGGTGCGGATGAGAGGACTCGAACCTCCACACCTTGCGGCGCTGGAACCTAAATCCAGTGCGTCTACCAATTCCGCCACATCCGCACGCAGTGTGCCTCTTACGCGAGGCCCTTGCCCGGAGCAATCACCCACCGCGCCTGTGGCGCGGACGGGGCAAATCATCAGGCCAACTCCCCCTGCAACGCGCTCAGGATGTCCGGCAACTGGGCTTCGAGGTCTTCGGCGATCAGGCCGGCCCCGATGCGGCGGCCGGCTTCGCCGTGGATCCAGACGGCCATAGCAGCGGCGAGAAAGCTGTCGACACCCTGCGTCATAAGCCCCGCCAGGATGCCGGCCAGCACGTCGCCGGAACCAGCGGTGGCGAGCCAGCGGGTGGCGTGGGTGTTTACGACGACATGCCCCCCCGGCGCCGCGATGACCGTGTCGGCGCCTTTGATGATGACGACGCAGCCGGCCTTCGCGGCCGCCTGCCGGGCCGCTTCGATCTTGTTGGGCGCGCTGGCGAGCAGGTCGCCAAAGAGGCGCTCGAACTCGCCGGTATGAGGCGTCAGGACATCGGCTTCGCGCAGTAGGGCGAACAATGACGCGGGGTTGTCCGCGAAGACGGTCAGCGCGTCGGCGTCCAGCACGGCGCGCGCGCCCGATTTCAGGACCGCCGTCACGTTCTGGCTCGTCTGGGGAGTGACGCCGGCCGCCGGGCCGATAATGACGACGCTGGCTTTCTGTGCGGCTTCTAGAAGTTCGTCTACTCCGTCTACGGACGACAGCATGATGGCGGTGAGGT
>JBGTKN010000328.1:0-8513 GCA_041744615.1 Hyphomonas sp.
AGCGCCTCGACAAGAAGAGCGGCCGCCGAATAGGCATCGGCCTCGGCGAGGATGGTAGACTTGTCATTCCCGGTGCGCGCGCGTGTCTGGGCAAATGCGACCTGCGCATTGCGCGCCACACGGCCGAGCGGCGCAGCGATCGCAATCCGTGTGTCGGCGGGAAGAGTCTTGCGGATCGCGGGCGGAATGCTGGCGAAAACGGCCTGTGTCATCAGCGCCCGCCTGGCGCTGCGGGCGGTGTCGAGGCACTCGGCCGAGGCGATGAGGACAGTGTCGCCGGACTTCGCGGCGCAAGCATCCTTGACGCGAACGACGCCCCATTCCTCTGCTGCAAAACGCTTCAGCGCAGCAACCTGGTCGGCTTCGCTGGCGACAAGCGCAAAGGCGCTCGCGGACGGGGTTGCCGCAGGCGAAACAGATACGACCGGAACCCCGGCCCCCGCCCCGGACGGCGGCGCGCCTTGCGGCGCGACAAGCGCAAAGACGTTTCCGGCCTCGGCGCCTGCACGGGCCGGCGTGATGGTCCGGAAGACCAGCTTCCGTCCGTGTACGCCGCCGATCCGGTTGATGTCGCCGGCAAGGACGGTCAGCAGCTTCTGCTGGGCCGTGCTGGCCGGATGGCCCGCGTCCAGCACCATGCCGATGGTGATCGCCTCATCGGATATGCCCGGATCAGTCACTTCGGAGATGACCGCCAGGAAGGCCCAGACGTCGGCAAGTTGCTTGTCGGTGAGATTGAAGCGCGGCATCGCCTCGGCCAGCGCATTGCCGCCGGCATCCTTGCCCCCGCGCACGGCCGTACGGAACGAGGTGGCGGTATAAGGCGGGCGCTTTCGGCCGCTGGCTTCCTTCACGGCGTAGGGCCGCGTGAGGGCGTCACGCGTGATCTGGCTCGGTTGGACGCCGCGTTCCGATTTTCCAAGACCGGTGCGGCCATGGCAGGAGGCGCAGGGAAATGTCCGTGCGGGGAGCTTTGTCTCAAGGTCGCCGATCCGGACGGTTGCGGCATCGAGCGCCGAGCCCTTCTCCCCGAAATAGATGGTCCGGCCGCGTTCTTCCGCAGCCGTCAGCTCGGCCGAGGCAAACGGCGCAACCAGACTGACGAGAAGCGCCAGCAGCGCGAGGGCTTTAGTCGTAAACGCCGTCGGCAATGTCTTTGACCTGCGTGGCGATGACGGTGTCACTCAAGTGCGCAGGGATCTTGCGCCAGCGCGCCGACTTGGTGTTGCCGACGAGCAGCGCGGTGAGGTGGGCTTCCTTGTCGAAGACCTGCCCCATCTTTGTGCTGACGGTTTCGATATTCTTTTCCGAGCCGGTGAGGAACAGCCAGCCGGGGCCGGCCTTGTACTGCTTGCGATAGGCGGCGAGCACGGCGGTTGTATCGACCTTAGGATCGACGGTGATGGAGACGATGAAGATATCCTTACCCATCCGGTCCTTCAGGCGCTCCTGCAGGCGTTGCAGCGTGGCATTGATCAGCGGGCACGCATCTTCGCAGGTGGTGAACATGAAGCTGATGATCACCGTGCGGCCTTCGAGGACATCGGAATAGAATTTGAGCGCCTCGCCGGCATGGCTCGTCAGCACCGTATCGGTAAAGTATTCGCGCGCTTTGGTCTGGGAGTCGGAGGCGGCTACATTGCGGGTCTCCACCTTGTCGCCCGGTTTGTGCGAGAGCCCGTGGGCGAGCGCGGCCTGGCAGGCGATGACAGCGAAAGCACCGGCGCAGGCAACGCCCGCGAGCGCGCGAATGTGACGACCCATGACAATGCAGCCTTCAGTGAGCATGATGACTTGTATCCTCATTGCGCGCCGCCGCAAGTTCGCGAACGCGGCGCTCCACGAAAACCGGGTCGGGCATGCCATAGATGCGGGAGAATTTTCCGGTCGAGGCATCGCCGATCAGGATCATGGCAGCGTGGTTCTCGGGATTTGTTGCATAGGCGTTGAGCCAGGTGAGGGCCTCGTCCATCACCGGCTTGTCGCCCGTCAGGAAAGTCCAGCCGGCGCCTTTCGAGGCAGAAAAAGCGGACAGGCGCTCCGGCGTATCGACACGGGCATCCACGCTGAGCGAAACGAAGGCGAGGTCGCCGTCCGGAATGTCGGCGAGCTTGCCCTTGGCCTGCGCGAGAAGCGAAGTCGTGACCGGGCAGATTGTCTGGCAGCTTGTGAAAATGAAATCGACGACGACGATCCGGGAGCCGATCACGTCGGACTTGAGCCGGCGCTCAACCCCCGTCTGGTCCAGCATCGGCGCATCGCTGAGCACCACAAGGGCCTGCTGCTCGGCGCCGGAGGCCGGCGCCTCCGCAGTCACTGCGTGAACATGGTGTTCGCCCTTGTCCTGCGACGCCGCGGTTCCGGCATCGGTGCACGCGGCAGCGAGGCAGAGGGCCGTGAGCGCAAGCAGGTTGGCGACACCGGCGAATATCGACTGCGTCACGGGCTGCCTCCCCCTGTCGCCGGATCCTGCACGATGACGGTGATGAAGGGTAATTTGGAATAGTCGAGGCCGAGGCTGCGCACCGAGGGATAGATGTAGTAGGCGCCCGACGTATTTGGCGTGAAGGCGAACTCGAACTGACCATTGCCGAGCGCCTTGACCGTGTGCTCGGTCCGGTCCTGACCAGGCGAGCGGAAGGTCAGGACGGTCACATCATCGCGCTCGTAAGGCGCGCCGCCCCTGGCGGTGTCGTTGAGGGTGAAGCGTATCTTCGCTTCCTTCCCGGTCGGCGTCAGCATGCCGCCGCGGGTTTCATAGGCGATCCTGAGCGGGAGCTCGTCGCGGGCGAGGTTCGGGTTCAAGGCGGCGGCAAAGTCGAAACACTGGATCATCTGCGGCGAGTCGAGCGTCAGGATGAACTGGTAGCTGCCATCGGCCGGGATCTTGACGGTCGAGACATACTCGCCGGGCGAGGCTTCCTTGATTGTCCGGTCGGCCACGATGGCCGACACCGGGCGGTGGCCATAATTGCCGAAACTGCCCATCGGCGCGTTCATGCCTTCCATGTAGTAGAAGACGTTTGCGTCGCCGGGACTGACGATGATGGTCGAGGCCTCGGTCACGGCAGTCGCAAACAGGTCGGACGGCAAGAGCTGCGGCGAGTCCTTGGGCGGACGGTCGCCGGCTTCGAACTGGGTGACGGTGACCTGGCCGGCGCCGCCGATATCGGCAAGACGGATCATCGACACACTATTCGTCGCAAGGCTGCGCACGAAACCGTACGCGCGCGAGAAGACGATCTGGAAGGGCTCGCCGGCGACCTCGATCCGGTGGACCAGGCGGTTGTTGGCCGTGTCGAACACGAAGACAGCATTCTTTGAGGGGTTCACGACGAAACCGAAACGGCCATCGGGCGTGATGCGCATCGGGCCGAGACCGGGCTCGAGCGGAATGGCGGCGCGCACCTTGCCGGCGTCCGGATCGATCACCAGCACTTCGCCCGTCTCGCCGTCGGCCACATAGGCGGCCTGCGAGAGCGGCGAATAGGCAAGCGAGATCGGGATGCCCTTGAGGTCGAAGTCCTTCGTCTTCTTCAGCTGACGGACATTGATGAGGCTGACGGTGCGATCATCGCGGTTGCTGACAAGGGCGAAGCGGTTGTCGGAGGTGACAACCAGTTCGTGGTGTCCCTTGCCGGTTTCGATATGCGCTTCGACTTCCTGCTTCTCGGTATCGAGCACCGTGACGCCGGGCTTGGCGCCGGTGGTGCCGACCCAGGCATAGCGACCATCTGGTTGCACGGTGATGCGGGTCGGTCGGTCGCCGACTTTCACTGTGTTGGTCAGACGGAAGGTATCGAGATCGACGAAGCTGACGGAGCTGTTCGTCGACATGGCCACGAAGACCTGCTTCTCGTCGGCGGAGCGGGCCCAGTCTTCCGGCGGTCCCGGAAGGATGACCTGTGTGAGGAGTTTCGTGATCCCGCGCACGCCGATGATCGGATCGATAACGGCGATGCTCGGGTCGGCATTGAGTACTACGATGTAATAGCTGTTTAGGTCGATCATCGGGCGGATGCCGACATAGCCGCTGAGATAGGTGGCGGCAGACGCGCGGCAGGATTCGGGATCTGACGACGTGCCTTCCCGCAGCGGATCGATCCAGGCGGCCGGAAGCAGGCCGGTGACTGGCTTGCCGGTATTGGTGTCGGTGAACCTGAGGCTGACCCGGGCCATTTCGCCGGCCTTGAGAGGCTTGTCGGGTTCCATGACCGACGTGATCGCGAAATCGACTTTCAGTCCTTCGCGGGTAACCGAACTGCCCGATACCGCGTCCGAACCCGGGCGCAAGAGCAGATAGGCACCCAGCAGGAAAACGCCCACGCCGACCGCGATGACAGGCGCCAGCTGGCGAATCCGATCCGATTTCCAGAATGGCGTCATGACCCGGTACCCGGCTGTTTCACAATCTGGTCCGGGTGAGCAAAATTCATGCCCACCCGGATCAGTTCACATCAGGGCGTAGCGCCCGGTTCTTCGACCCGGACGATGCCCCAGAGGCCATTCAGGTGACCGAAGGAGGCGACGTCGCGGTAGAGATAGTCTCCCGGCACCGACTGCGAACCGCCAGCCTTGGTCAGGATGTTCCAGCTGTTGCCGACGACGATGTTGTCCGTCGTTGACCGGAACCGGTGGGTCCAGTGCGGGGCCATCACATCCGACGGGCTGTTGACCGTCCGGAAGGGTTCTTCCGTCCAGTTATGGCCGAGGATGGTCAGCGTCGTGTTGCGGGCATAGCCGGCCGGACTGGCGATGCGGAACCGCATCTCCTGACCCGGACGCGCCGTGTAGACGGGTGTTTGGGGATCGGCTCCGCCGGTCATCACGTTCGAATAGGCACGGAACGCGTTGCTGATCGAGGCAAGTCCAGGCCCCGTCGGCACATTTAGGGTGCCGTCCGGTTCGATCTGCGTTCCGCCGCCGGCGTCACCGAAGCCCCAGTCGGCGCCAGCCGCGAAGCCGAACCGGAACCATAGGGGTTCGGTTGCGAAGTTGATGGCAGCGCCGCCGGCATCGTGGGCATCTTCCGGAACGCCGGGCCCTTCGCCCGCGATGTTCTCGACGGGTGTCCCGTCGCGGTAACGCAGGTTGACCGCCTTCTGGAAGATCATCGAGAAGTCACGGAACTGGGCGCCTCCCGGCAGGGTTACCGTGGCCTGGGCCGTCGTACCCGGATCGAGCGTGAAGGTTGAGTCCTTCGGCAGGATGGTCATCACCCCGATCAGGCCCTTCTGGCCCTGCTTGATCGGGTCTGCTGGGAAGATCGGCATCGCGCCGTATTCCACCGGAACGGCCACCAGTTCGAACGTGTCGCCGATCAGGGCGCCGAAGGCTTTGGATTTGCCTTTGCCGGCGCTGAAGGCGCGGGGGCCGAGTTCGAGATCACCGGCATAGAAGCGGTAGGTCCGCGAGCTTCCCGGTGCCACGGTCTGGACCGGGTTGATACCCACGTTCATGCCGTCATCGCGCGAGATGTCATACTCGACCTTCTGGGTGTTCAGGCCGACATGGCTCGAGGCACGGATCAGGTTGTTGTTGAACGTGGTGTAGCCTTGCGGGTCCGAGCGGTCGCGGATGACCGTATAGTGCTGCATCACATAGCTTGCGAGATCCGGTACAAGGGCCGGCAGGCGGTTGCGGACCGTGATTTCCACACATTCGCCGGCCGCCGCACGGATACTGATCGGCTCGAAATTGTAGGCGTTTGGCAATCTGGCCGGGCAAAGCGGGTTCTGCACGCCGCCGAGCCTGCCGGCACAGGCCGCCTGGTCGGCCGCCGTGACGACATTCCTGCGCAAGTCTGCCGTCGGAACATAGACCAGCGCCGTCGGATCATGCAGCGGGCCACTCTTGCCGTTGGCCAACTGCCTCCCTCGTTTGTTGTAACGCAAGGTGCCGCCATTTGGATCGAGCGAACCGCCCACATGCATGAAGGCCGAGGCGTCCGACGGGATGATCGAGGTCGTGAAGGGTGTGGTGAGAACCGTGTTCACCGACACCGCCGAGATGTCATAGCTGCGTACCGGCGCCGTTTTCGGGCAGACGCCATTGAACGCCGCTCGGTTGCTGATCGTGATTGGCGCATTGCGAGGGTTGTTCGGCAAGGTCGCAAGATCGGCCCGGGCCTGGTCATAGGTGCGCAGCACGCCCCATGTCCCGGTCCAGAAGCCTTCCTGCGAACGATCCCAGGAATAAAGGTAGTCCGACACGGCCGCGGCCTGATCGACATCCCCAAAGATCGATGTCGAGAACGACGCCTTCTCGGACAGTCCGACCTGAAGGGAGGACGCCCAGCTCGACTGTTCGCTGGTGCCGAAGCCGCTGCCGCCTCTCAGCCATTTGACGCCGTTGACGGTGGCGGTGTGCTCGTGCTCGTGCGCACCCGCCATAATCTTTATACGGACGATATCACCGGCGTTCGAGCGGATGATCGGCGTAAAGGGATCACCATTGCGGATGTCGCTCGAGATCGCCGGATATGGCGTCGAGCCAAGCCGCGTGTTGAACTGCGGGATCTTGCGATCGCTCCGCGTCTGGAGCGCGTAGGACAGGTCGCCGGCCAGGCCATCGGCCTGCGAGCCCATCTTGCCGTCCGGTCCGACCTTGTTCGGATCATAGACGCGGTAGCCGACCGGTTCGTTGCGATAGTTGATCACGAATGTTCCGATATCGGCCGCCGAGACAGCTTCCGGGCAAGGCCGCGGCACGCCGCCGGGACAGGTGGCATGAATGCGCACGGCGTCGGGGAACGCCGCCGACTGACGCACGGAGGGGTTCAGTGCATAGCGGAAGGAATCCGCCGTCGGCGGCGAGGGCTCACCCGATGCATTCACGCCGGTCCAGGCGCCCGCATTGTAGGCGTGAGCGAAATCCTGGGCCGCGAGGAAGAATTCGCGGAAGGAATCGTCCTCTCCGTCGCCGTCGATGTCGCCGGCCAGAATGATGGCCTGCCAGGAGGTGGGGCCGCCATCGGCGCGCGTGTACATCTGTACGCCCGTCTCGTTGTGTTTCCAGACCGATCCGGCCGGGTTGACGAGCAGGGTCGCGTAGAGACCGACCTGCTGGTGCGTCGAGGGCCCGAAATGGTCGTGCGTGAAGGTCACGCCGAGACCGCGGTCGAGGCCTTCCTCGTTATGCAGCGGGTCGACGAACCAGCGCTGGATCATAGTGCGGGCGCCGAGATACTTGCCGCCCGGGCCTGCCCCGAAATAGGGGTGCGCCTTTGGCGTCAGCAAGGTGTCGCCGGTGCCTTCTTCCAGAGTGTAGCGGTTGATGGCTTCGATCCGGCTACGGACGGTTTCTGCGCCGAACACGCCGTCTTCATAGTTCCAGCCATTTGCGGCGCCGTCGGCAGACACGAGGTCCCATTTCGGCAGGTGGATATGCTGGCCGATGATGTCGGTCGGCGTGGTGACCTGATAGTCGTCCACATAGTAGAACTCGGGCACGAGGTTCGTCTGGTAGTACATGGCGCAGTCGTAAGAGTTCAGGCGGAACACGAACGGTTCTGGCGCCCGGGTCTTGGCGAGCGTCGGGGCGACATCATCCCACAGCGTAATGATGCGCTGCTGCGGAAAGTGGTCGCCGAGCTTGTTGAACACGACATCAAGCTGGATGTTGGCCGCCTTGTAGACACGAGGATTGTCCGCGCCGAAGGCGGCCGTGAACGTGTTCGCCAGTCCGTCGCCGGCGCTGGAGAAGAACTTGCCGGTTGTGCCCGAAGTGAACAGGTCGCCTGCATCATCAATACATGGCTCGAAGAACGGCGCGCCGGGCGCCGGCATCGCGCCGTTGGTGCGATAGGTGGCAGGCTGCACAGTTCCGTTCGGAAGGATGCGGAACGAGGGGTGATAGCGCGTCGCGTGAAAGGACATCGCAGCCCGTTCGACATCGTTTCCGTATTCGCTGATGAAGCGCGCTTTGGCTTTCTCGAGGTGTTTCTCAAACGAGAACCGGGTCTGATGCTGCTCGGAAATACCGCCCACGGCGTAGCCGTCGAGGAAGTGGCGCGGCAGGCCGCCGTCCCAGCCGCCGGAGCCCGGATTGCCCGTATTGGGCGCCATGTCGAGCGGCGGAGACGGCGCGCGCTGACCGACAGCACCTTCCATGCCGCCGACCCAGAACGGGAAGCCGGGATTCTTGAGGCCTGTTGGATTGAGCTGGTTGGCCGGATCGCCGGGATTGAGCGAAGCCAGAACGGTGCGGGTATCGATCAGCGACGGATCGGTATCCGAGCGGTCGATGAAGGCCTGGCTGGACTCAGGTGTACCGTCGCCATCCTTGTCAACGGCGGCGACATAGACGCGGCCCGGCATAGGCGGCAGCGCCTTGCCCGGAAGCGGCACGATTGCAGGAATCGGCGTGCCGGCGAGTATCTCGCCATCTGGCAGCGCGCGCGCGCCGGAGGCGGGTTTGCCGCGCTCAAGTGCGAAGGCGTTCTTGTGGTAGCCGTCTAAGCCGACCGAGACGTCCAGGACGGTTCCGGCCTGGAAGGTGTCGTGGTTGCGCCA
>JBGTKN010000329.1:0-2155 GCA_041744615.1 Hyphomonas sp.
ACTGCGCGCCAGGTGGGGGCGGCGCCTGCGGCCGTTGCGGCGGGCGCCTCGGCGACGGAGGGGGGCACGCTGGTACAGGCAGCGAGGGCGAGAGCAGTCAGGGTAAGGACGCGGTTCATTGGCAGGACTGTTCTCCGGAGCGCAGGCGGCGTCAATGCCGGACCGATTGCTTAGATCCGGTGTGCGGCATAATCTTGGCGGCATGCAACGTATCGCCGTCATCCGCCCGCCCTTGCCGAAACTGCCAATGCAGGGCGGGTGCCATTGCGGCGCCGTGCGCTACGCCGTGACGGTGAAGCCCAAGGCGGTCAACGCCTGCCATTGCGACGACTGCAAGCGGCTCGCGGGCGGTCCGTTTGCGCTCTACCTGCATGTGACGGAGAACGCGCTGGAGATCAGCGGCGGCGCGCGGGACCGATTCATCCGGACCGGCGGCAGCGGCAACGTAATCCCCGTAGAGCGCTGCGCAGCCTGCGGCACGCGGATGTGGCACTTGCCGGAGGCCGCGCCGGATCTCGTGATCCTCTGCGCCGGGACGCTGGACGACAGCACCTGGGCGATTGCGACTTCGCACATCTTCATCGAGTTTGCCGCTGCTGACGTGGTCGCGGCGGACGATGCGATTGCGGTGGAAGGATTCCAGACGACGCGGCCGGCGCTGTGGGAACGGTTCAGCCAAATCTATCCTTGAAGGCCGTCAGACCCGCACGCCAGGCATTGGCGAGGTGGCCCTGCGTGGCCTGAAGCGGGAAGCCGTGCCGCGCGACATGGTCCTGCGGGACTTCGTCCCAGCCGCGATGGGTGACAGTTACGCGGGTCTCGTCGCCCACCGCCAGGAAAGTGACCTCGACTGACGTGACCTGATCGGCTGCGAAGGTTGCCGGGCGCCAGCTGAAAGTGAGGCGGGCAGGGCGGTCCCATTCGGTAACCTTGCCGATTTCAAACACCTTGCCGTTGGCAAGTGTTGTGATCAGACGCTCGCGGTTCTCGAAACTCAGCCTCCCGTCGCCGCGCGGGGTCAGCTGGAACAGGGCGCTGGGGCGCCACCAGAGGCCGATATCGTCCGTAAACGCATCAAAGGCATCTACCGGCGTGGCCGGCACGCGGATGGCGACGAGAACAGCACTCACTTGCGCTTCTTCTCCAGGTGCGCCTTGAAAGATGTAAGCTGCGCGGCCCAGACCTTTTCGGTGTCCGCGAGCCAGAGTTTGAGATCGGCCATGCCGCCCTCCTTCAGCGTATAGATGCGCACCCGCGCATCGAATTCAGGATGCGTCTCCTCGACGAGGCCTCCCTGCTTGAGGATGCGCAGGTGGCGGCTCATCGCGGGGGCAGGAAGGCCCAGCGCCTCGGCGAGCTCGCCCGCTCGGCGCGGTGCCTTGCCGAGGAGTTCGACGGCCCGTCGCCGGTCCGGATCGGCGAGGGCAGTGAGCGCCGCGTCTAGGTTCGGGCGGCCCTTCACAGGCGCGTCTGTGTACGGAGGGTTCCGCCAGAGGCCTTGTCCCAGTCGGCGGAGGACATGTCCATGACGGTGACGCCGAAGGTCCAGATATGCCCTTCCGGGTCGCGGGCACGGTAGGTGCGGTCGCCGTAGAACTGGGTGTCCGGTTCCTGCAGGATTTCCGCCCCGGCCTTGCGGGCCCGGTCGCAATGGGCGTCAATGTCCTCGCCCTTGCCGAGCTGGACGTGGACCGTCTGCGTGTTCTTCAGCCCCAGGTTCTTCGGGCTCTTGTGGTTCTCGGACCATTCGCTGCCGACCATGATGAAGCCGGTGCCGAACGACATTTCCGAATGCGCAATCCTGTCGTTCTCATCCAGAAGCACCATATAGGGCTCGAACCCGAACGCCTCCTCCAGCCAGACGAATGCGGCATTGGGATCGACATAGCAAAGCGCACTGGCGAGGCCCTTGGGGCGGTCGAATTCGGTCATGGGACACCTTTTCTCTTCACAGAAATATTTTTACAATAGTGAAAATATAGAGTCAAGCGGGCAGTAGGTGGGGCATCGGCTCCCGGTATGGTCAGGATGGCCGTCTAGTAGGCGTACCGGCGCATCTCGCGGGCGAAGCGGCCGCGGGTTTCGTCCATCTTGTCCCGGATGATGCCGGGGATCAGGAACAGGTCCACGAGCCACCAGACGAAGCCGATAACGA
>JBGTKN010000330.1:0-2032 GCA_041744615.1 Hyphomonas sp.
GGCGGCATGAAAGCCTCGCCGCTGCTGCGCCGCTGGCTCGCGCGGCTGGGTGAGGCGGGCGCGAAGCTCCACACGCGCCATCGCTGGACGGGATGGGACGAGGCCGGCGCGCTCACGTTCGAGACGATGACCGCGCGCGTGGCCGTCATGGCGGACGTGGTCATCCTCGCGCTGGGTGGTGCCAGCTGGAAACGGCTGGGCTCGGACGGGGCGTGGACGGAAATTCTCTCCAGGCGCGGCGTAGCGCTGGAGGCCTTCGCCCCGTCGAACTGCGGGTTCATTGCGGACTGGTCGGCGAAGATGGCGGCGCACGTAGGCGCGCCGGTCAAGGGCGTCTCATTGTCCGCAAGCGGACAAATCGTGCGGGGCGATTTCGTGATCACGAAAAACGGCATCGAGAGCGGCGCGGTCTACCCGCTCGCCGCCGCTTTGCGCTGGGATCTGACACAGAAACGCCGCGCCATCCTGACCATCGACCTTCTTCCGGAGACGGACGAAGCCGCCCTGACCGCACGCCTCGCCGCGCAGCACCCGAAGGACTCCTTCTCCAACCGCCTGCGCAAGGCCGCCCGCATAGACGGCGCCAAGGCCGCGCTGCTGTTCGAAGTCACGAAGGGCGCGCCACCGCGCGACGCCGAAGCGCTGGCCAGTCTCCTAAAGGCCCTTCCGCTCTCCCTCACCGGGACCGCGCCGATGGACACTGCTATCTCCACCGCTGGCGGCGTCCCCTGGGTCGCTCTGGACGACGGCCTGATGCTGAAGGCGTTGCCGGGGGTGTTCTGCGCCGGAGAGATGATCGCTTGGGACGCCCCGACTGGTGGGTATCTGCTCACGGCCTGCCTCGCGACCGGCCGCTTGGCGGGGAAGGCAGCGTCTCAAAACAACACTTGAAAAACGAAATCAAACTGAAAGCTTTCGCAGTCTTCGAAATTCAAGAATCCAACAAACTGCAATTACATCAAATGTATAACCCCTAGTTCTCTACCAAGATTCAATAGTGCGTTTCGCCGTCCACCACGCGCCAACAGGGTCAATGCTATCGATTGGCCAGGGCAAAAGCGTTTGGGATCGACTGCAGGTTGTGGGAGCGATCTTGGCCTTTCCCGGCAATATCCTGAAAAGCAGCCGCTAAATCGCCGGCTGGATCGGTCCGTCTGCTCGTCCGTGAACGAATTGATCCACGTAGGCGTTGCCGCTGTTCATCACGTCCGCCGCCTTGCCGCGCCAGATGATCTTGCCTTCGAACAACATGGCGATCTCGTCGGCGATCTTGCGCGCGCTCGCCATGTCGTGGGTGATCGACACCGCTGCTGCGCCGAGGCCGCGCACCATTTCGACAATCAGGTCGTTGATGGCATCGGCGGTGATGGGGTCAAGGCCGGTGGTCGGCTCGTCGAAGAAAATAAGGTCCGGCTCCGAGATGATCGAGCGGGCGAGAGAGACGCGCTTCTGCATGCCGCCAGAAATCTCGGCTGGATAAAGTCCTGCCACGTCCGATCCCAGACGGACCTTCTTCAAGGTCTCGATGGCGCGTTCCTTGGCGTCGTTACGCTTGGTGCCTTCGGTATTGATCAGGCGGAAGGCCACATTTTCCCATACGGTCAGCGAGTCGAACAGCGCACCGGACTGGAACAGCATACCGATCCGAGCGCGCATCGCCTCGCGTTCCTTGCCGGTGGCAATCGTCACGTCATCACCGTCGAAGAAGATCTTGCCCGCGTCCGGCGTCATAAGGCCGAGCGCGTTCTTCAGCATCACCGACTTGCCCGAGCCCGAGCCGCCGATGATGACAAGGCTCTGCCCGCGCGCCACTTCCAGGTCAACGCCGCGCAGCACCTGTTTCGTACCGAAAGATTTTTCGACACCTTCCAGTTTCAAGAGCGGCCCGGTCATAGCCCGATCTCCACGAACAGGGTGGACAGGACGTAGTTGAAGGCCAGCACCAGCACTGCCGCGCCGACCATCGACAAGGTCGCCGCGCGGCCGACGCCGGTGGCGCCCGCCTGGCTGCGGTCGCCCTGGTAGCAGCCCA
>JBGTKN010000331.1:0-2726 GCA_041744615.1 Hyphomonas sp.
GTACTCGCCTACAATCTGAAGAGGATGATCGCCATCTTCGGGGTCGGACCGCTGATCCAGGCAATCGCCTGATCAGAACGCCCGCCGGCGAAAGATCACCACGCATGGAAAGTCAGAGCGTTTTTACACAGCCTCGGCCCACTTTGGACGCTCGTGCACGCGTCTGACGGGCCGACGGGTGACAGCAATCACCTGCCCAGGATGGGCGATGTAAAGCTGGCATCGTGCGTGACCGGCAGCGACATTCCCGACCGCAAAGCATCGAGCACGTCTTCAAAACGGGTCTGATAAGCGAAACCTAGCTCGCGCTCGATCAGCGAGCCATCGTAGACCCGGCCGATTGAGATTGGGAGCTGCCAACCCCGTTTCGTATACAGCGCTTCGGCCTCTGGAAAGCGCTTGGCGACAACTGAGCTTGCATCATCTTTCAAGGCGGTGAGATCTTCCCGGCTAAACGGCGTCGGCGCGGAAACGATGAAAAGGCCAAATCCGATTCTCCTTGCCCCTTCGAGCGCAACGATGTGTGCCCTCGCCACATCTTCAACTGTTGCCCGGCGATGCAGCAGTTCGTTCGCTTTCAGGTTTGGCCCAGTGAGTGCGTCGAGCGTGTCGTCCTCCTCTGGAAAAAAGCGGGCCGTCCGGAGCACAACGACCGGCATGTCCGCTTCCAGATGATGCTGACGGCAAAGCCCTTCTGCGGCGAGCTTCGTGACACCGTAGATGTTCCGAGGTTCCAAAGGTCCGGTGTCTTCATCGAGCCAGACCGCCTTGGCAGATCGCTCGTTCCTGATCGCCTGGCTGATCATCAGCGACGTCGTGGAGGTGAAGACAAAAGGTATCCGGGGTATGGCCGAGGCGGCTTCGAGCAAGTTCAGCGTGCCCGTGACGTTGATGTCCACGAAAGCCTGTGGGGGAAAGCGGGCCAGGTCCGGCTTGTGCAGAGCGCCGGCGTGGATGACGGCATCGAAGGCATAGTCGGAGAACAGCGCGTAAATCAATTTGCGATCGGCGACACTGCCAACCGCATCGGTCCACTCACTCGGGACTACATCTAAGCCGAAAGGACTATAGCCTTGGTCCCGCAGCAGCGGAACGAGGAAGCGCCCGAGCCAGCCAGATGAGCCTGTGACCAGAATACGCATCATCTCTCAAGTCCACTTCCACTCTCCGAAAAGGCCTTATTACAGCACCTTTGTAAGAACAAGCAGCCTGCCGGAACGGCACGAACCGGCGATCTCCGGCCTGGTGCTCGTGATGCAACCGAATGGCAGGACTGAGGTGACCCTGCCGGACGCCGAACCCAATGATCAGAGCAGGCGTGGCCCGTTGCCGCCGCTCAGGCTAGCGTCCATGAACGTCGAGTTTGCGCCACAAAACTGACGGTCAGATCGATAGTGTCAGTTTCATGATCAGGGCATTTTCCACCGGTTCTCGTAACCAGCCTCGCCTGGATAACACCATTCAAGCGCGACGCTTTCGCACTACAAGCGAACATTGTCTAAGCTCTTGGCGAAGCGGGTTCTCGCCATGTCCACAAATGCGCGCACCTTCGGCGCGAGATAGCGGCTCGACGGGAAGATCGCATGCACCGGCGCGGGCCTTCGGCCCCATCCCGGAAGGATCAGTCTGAGCAAACCGGCAGCTGTCAAAGCGTCGCCCTGGAAACTCGGCAGCACGGCAATGCCAAGGCCCCCTACGGCCGCCGTGCGCAGTAGCGCATTGTTGTCGGCCGCAAGCCGCGGCGGTGCAGAGAGCGCGAAGGTTTCTTCGCCTTTGACCAAGGTTGGCGCCGCCGATCCGCCCGTGAACGCCAGCACATCGTGCGCCGCCAGATCCTCAACCTGTGTCGGTACCCCCCGCCGTTTGAGATAAGCCGGGCTCGCATAAACGCCGTAGGTTATCTCGCCTAGTTTTCGCGCCGACAAACTTGAGTTCGGCAGAGCGCCGACGCGGATAGCGAGATCGAAACCTTCGTGGATGAGATCGACGACGCGGTTGGTGAGCGCGGCTTCCACGCGCACATCCGGATAAGCGTTCTGAAAGGCGACGATCCATTGGCTGACGACCAGCGCGCCGAATTCTTCCCCGCAGGTCAGGCGTAGAACCCCGCTCGGCGCGCCTTGGGCGTTGGCGGCGACCGCGATCGCATCCTCCATCGCCGCCAGCATGCCAACGGATCGTTCGTACATATCCCGGCCGATTTCGGTGAGCGCCAGCGCGCGGGTGGAGCGCGTCAGGAGTTGCGCTCCCAGCGCCGCTTCTAGGCGCCCGACGAGACGGCTGACATGGGCCTTGTCGGTTTCAAGAATTTCCGCTGCAGCAGTAAAGGAGCCGGCGCGGACGACGGTGACGAAGGCGGTCAGTTGGGCGGTGTCGAGCGGCATCGGATTGTCGCCTATTTTGGCAACAAAATGTCTCAATCACGCCGATTTATCAAGAACTCAGCCTGGCGCAAGAAGGGCTGACCGAAACACGGAGTGAGCCATGACCAACAAACCCACCACCCTTATTACCGGCGCCAGCAAGATGACGGGCATCGGTTTCTCCGCTGCGCGCCTTATGGGCGAGGCCGGCTACCAGTTGATCCTGACCGCTCGCAAGCGCGAAGACGTCGAGGCCCGCGCCGCCGAACTCCGCGCTGATGGCTTCGACGCGCATGCGCTTGGGCTGGATGTGACGGACGACGGCTCGATCACGGCGGCCGCGGCGGATGTCGCCGCGCGCTT
>JBGTKN010000332.1:0-2277 GCA_041744615.1 Hyphomonas sp.
GCGTCCAGCGTGGCCGGCTGCTGGGCGATACCGTTATTCCTGGCGCGGTGCGCGTCGAACCCGGCAGGGTCCCAGATCTTTAAACAATCGATCGCGCCGGTGAACCGGATGCGCCCGGAGATGCCGGCCGCCTCGCAGAACTCGTCCGGCAGCTTGATGCGCCCGGTATCATCGATCTTGAGGTCAGCCGAGCCGGCAATCACCGACGTCACGAAAGCCTCGCGAACGGGAGATTGCAGCGGCAATTCCGCCAGCGTTTCGGCATAGAGTTCCATCAGCGCCTCGCCGCCACCTTCCAGCGCACCCGATCCGTCCGGTGCGATCCAGATGAAAACACGGGAGTTTCCGCCCAGCGCGGCGCGATAGGGTGCCGGGATCGAAACCCGCCCTTTTGCGTCAATAGCGCACTCATAGGTGGAATAAAACACCCGCCCGTCCTGTTCTGGAATTGCCTCAACCCCGCCATGGGTAAACCATGCGTTAAAATGGAGTATCATGGGCAGGAATGGGCCTCAATGGGCCGCAAGGGCGAATCGGGATTTCCACACAAGTCCAATAAGGGAACAAACCACGCTCATTGGCGCAACCCGGTGAATGCCGCGCGTGGGTTCACGTGGGAAGCGATCAAATTCCTGCGGCTTTTCCGGGTCTTGAGCTTGTGTGTTGCGATGCCGCATCGGTTCGCACGGAAGCGATACATCTACCGGAACGGGCACAGAACCTAACCAGTCTGCAATGTGCGGGCAGTGGTCCCGGGCTCCTTGGCTGTCCTTCCCGAATACGCTCAGGGAACGGATCGTCCGTGACCGGAAAAGAGACAGTCCGTATCGGCGGCCAAAGGAACCATCCGGCCCCGGAGCGAATGCGCAGTCGAAAGGGGGAGGATCGAAGCGGCTCCAGAGCCGGATGGCATCTTGTGATGTGAAAGTAGCGCCGTGCGCCCGATAAGAAAAATTGATTGTTCCTGATTTTGATATAGATACAACCTATGATCCTGCCCACACTTCGACAGCTCCAGTTCCTCGTTGCCCTTGGCGAAACCGGCTCCTTTTCGCGCGCTGCCGAGGCGTGCCATGTCACCCAGCCCACCCTCTCGGCCGGCATCAAGGAGCTGGAGGACCTGTTTGGCGTTTCTCTCGCCGAGCGCGAGTCGCGCGGTGCAACCCTCACACATGCCGGCGAGATCGCCGCCGCCCGCGCCTCGGCCCTCCTCGCCGATGCCCACGCCCTGGTCCAGACCGTCACCTCCGCCGGGGAGGTCTTTTCCGGCCCGTTCAACCTCGGCGCCATCCCGACGATTGCGCCTTTCGTGCTGCCCCAGACGGTCAGTGTGCTGACCAGAACCTATCCGGACTTAAAACTCTATCTGACCGAGGACCGGACCAGCCGCCTGATCGACCAGCTGAAGGCGCGCACCCTCGACGCCGCATTCATTGCACTGCCCTGGGACGCGCCAGGTATCGAGACCATGGCCCTGTTCGACGACGAATTCCTGCTGGCGGCGCCCGCTGGCCATCCCCTGTCCCGTAAGAACGGCCTGTCGCCGGAAGACCTGAAGGATGAAGACCTGTTGCTGCTTGACGACGGTCACTGCCTGCGCGAGCACGCCCTGTCCGTCTGCCGGTTGAAGACAGGGCCGGGGCGCGACCAGGTCTCCGCGACATCGCTCGGTACGCTGATCAACATGGTCGCGGGCGGTCTCGGAGTCTCCCTCATCCCGAGACTCGCCACCGATAACGGACTCGCGCTCGGGCCGGATGTGGCCATCCGCGCCTTCGTGACACCTGTGATCGGCCGTCAGATTGGCATCGCGTGGAAAGCCGGCAGCGCGCGCGCCGCTGAAGCCCGCAAGCTCGGGGAAATCGTCAAATCCGCGCTCGCCCAGGGCCCGTCCTGCGCCATCCGCACACCTGCTGAAAGCCAGTCATGACCCGGTTGTTTGAAGAACTTGACTACCAACCCACGCCGATCGGCGCGCTGACGCTGCGCCGGCGCCACGATTTTGCGCTCGGCATGGACGTGCACGAGATCAAGCTCGGCGAGGAGTTCCTGATGTCGAGCGCCTTCACCGCTTCGGAAATCGCGCTGGCTGACCTCGGTCTTGCGCCGTTTGCCGGCGCACCTCTGGACGTGGTCGTCGGCGGTCTCGGTCTCGGCTACACGGCGCGCGCCGTCCTCCAGAACGGAAATGTCCGTTCACTGATTGTCGTGGACCTGCTCGCAGCGGTTATCGGCTGGCACACGTCCGGCCTGCTGCCCCTCGGCAAGGAAATCACG
>JBGTKN010000333.1:0-6973 GCA_041744615.1 Hyphomonas sp.
GCGCGGCCGACGCCGGTGGCGCCCGCCTGGCTGCGGTCGCCCTGGTAGCAGCCCATGATGGCGATGACGGCGCCGAAGACGACGGCCTTGATCAGGCCGACGAGGATGTCGTCGCGAGTGACGAAATCGACCGTGTTGCGCAGGTAGACGGTGGAGTCGAAACCGAGGCCGTAGACGCTGACTAGCCAGCCGCCCATCACGCCGATGATGTTCGCCGCCATGACCAGCAGCGGCAGCGTTGCCAGCGCCGCGATGAAACGCGGCGCATAGAGGTAGCGGAAAGGCGACGCCGACAGGGTCTCCAGCGCATCGATCTGTTCGGTCACGCGCATCGCGCCGATCTCGGCGGCAATCCCGGCGGATACGCGGCCCGCCAGCATCAGGCCGGTGATCACCGCGCCGAGCTCGCGCGAGATGCCGAGCACCACGATGTTGGGCACGAACTGTTCGGCGCCGTAACGGCTGCCGCCTTCATAAATGTTGAGCGCGAGGGCGGCGCCTATGAACACGGCGGCGAGGCCGACCACGGGCAGGGAGTAGAATCCGATCCGCACCATCTGGCGCAGGATTTCCCCGCCATACCAGCGCGGCGTGAAGGCGGCGATCTGGACCCGGCCGGCGAATACCGACAGCTGGCCGATCTCGGCAAACAGGCCCAGCGTGATGCGGCCGACAAGTTGCAAGGGGTTCGCCATGATAGGCCTCAGCGATAGTTGCGTTGCACGCGGGGGCCAAGCCCTGTCAGCAGCTCATAGCCGAGGGTGCCACAGGCGGCGGCTTGTGCTTCCAGTTTGGCGTGCTCGCCGAGGAATTCAACACGCGCGCCGGGCTTTATCGCTTTCGGGCCGTCGGTGATGTCCAGCGTGACGAGGTCCATCGAGATGCGTCCGGCCACCGGGCAGGCGACCCCGTCCACCCAGCCTTTCAGTTTGCCGGCCCCGCTGCGCTTCAACCCGTCGGCATAGCCGATGGCGCAGGTCGCCAGCACGCGGTCTTCCGTCAGCGCATAGGTCGCGCCATAGCCGACGCTGGTGTCTTTCCGACCGGTGAAGACATTGATGACCGTGGCTTCCAGGATGACCCCGGTCTTGAGCTGCACATTCGCCGGTGGCGTCGTGCCGCCGTACAGCGCCAGGCCGGGCCGGGTCAGGTCGAAGCCATAATTCCTGCCGAGATAGCACCCGGCGGAATTGGCGAGGCTGGCCGGTGTGTCAGGAAAGGCATCGGCGACGTCTTCGAAGGCGCGGCGCTGCTGCAGGTTCATAGCATTCTGCGGCTCGTCGGCGCAGGCGAGGTGGCTCATCACCAGAACCGGAGCGAGGCGGCGGATGGCCGTCGCCTCGGTGTCGATCAGGCTCGGCGCCATGCCCAGCCGGTTCATACCGGTATCGACATGGATGGCGCAGGTGCCGCGCGGCGCGGTCGACCAGAGCTTCAAGTGCAACTCGCTGGAGAGGACTGCCGTGAGTTCCGCGTCCCGGTAGGCCGCCAGTTCGCCTCGCATCGGCCCGTTCAGCACGAAGATGCGCGGGCCTTTGCCGACCGCCTTGCGCAGCGCCATGCCTTCATCGAGATAGGCGACGAAGAAAGTCTGGCACCCGGCGGTCTTTAACGCCTTGGCCACCTTGGCAGCGCCGAGACCATAGGCATCGGCTTTCACCACAGCCGCTGTGGTCGCTCCCGGATGCAGGGCATCAAGGGTGCGCCAGTTGTCCACGATGTTGGACGTCAGCACGGTTGCGCGGGGCAGAAAGCTCATGGGATCAAGCGCTAGGCGAGATTGCGGTTATTGTCATCCCGGCTATTTCCTGCCCTCGTGATGGGCCACCCAAGCTGTGCCTTTCATGTTCCAGACCGGTGTGAAGAAGACCATCCAGAGGATCAGCAGGATCATCCCGCCCGCAGGAACGACGGCAATCTTCTGCGGCCCGAACCAGTCCACCAGTGCGCCCATCAAGGCTGCGCCAAACGGTGCGCCTGCCATGAAGCCGAGCTGATAGATCGACAACACGCGCGCCAGCTTTGCCTTCGGCGCCGAGTCTTGGACAATGGAGCGGCTCATCGCGATCGAGATCCCAGCGGCCAGGCCCCAGACAAAGACGATACCGAGGAACATCCAGTGCGGCACGGTGCCCATCATCATCAGGATGCTGGCCGAGGCGACGAACTGGGCGACAAGCAGCAAACGGCCCTGCCGCTTGATGCGTTTGAATACGGCCAGCACGGCCGAGGAGACGAAAGCGCCCATCCAGAAGGTCACGAACATGTCCCGGATGCCTGACGAACCGAATTGGTAGACATCCCGGTTGATGATCGGCAGGACCACGAGGAAGGAGCCTATGACGAACACGCCTACGCCAAACATCAGCGTCGTCATTGCCCACAGCTTTGGATCTGCCCGCACCGCGCGCAGACCATCGAGGATATCTCCGAACGTCGAGCGAACACCCTTGCCGCTGGACTTTATTGGCCGGCCGCGCGCCAGCATAAGGGCAAAGCCGGCGCCGCTGGCCAGCACAAGTCCCTGCACCAGCAGAAGTGTTTCGGCGGGGATGGGGCCGATGTTGAAACCGCCGAGCCAGGACGGCATCCTTGTGGCCTTGTCGGCATAGCCCGCAAGGATGAGGCCTGCTATCTGCGCGACGAACTGCGCCATCGTGGCGAGTGTCACGCCGAGCTGCAGTGTGACGCCCGAACCAACACGGCTGCGGCGAGAGACGACCTCGTTCACGATGGAGTCGCGTGCCGGCATCATGAACGCGCCGATCGTGCCGATGCTCAGCGCGTAGAGGATCATCGCGGGATAGGTCAGCTCGCCCGGTTCGACATACAGCGCCAGCAGCATGGCCGGTGCCGCCGCAGCCAGATGCAGCAGGATGAGCAGGCGCCGGCCATCGGCGCGCTCTGCCACCACGCCGCCTAACAGAAGGAAAATCACTGAGGGCAGGGACAGCGCCATGTTGGCGAGGCCGAGGGCAAGGCCGTCCATGTGCAGATGGTCGCGCCCGGTGATCAGGTAAGGAAACAGCACCAGCTGCAGGCCGAAAGCCATGAACCAGCTGCATTGCACGGCGAGATAGGCCGGCAGTTCGATCTTCACTTCGCGGCGCAGGCGCCTGGCTCGCCAATGTGTGGCGCTGACGATGAAACTGGCGCCGGCGCCGAGCGCTTCGCTGAGACCGCTGACGGGCGACGTCACGCTTTCGGACGCCTCTTCAGCCATTTCGTCGACAATCTTTTCGATGTCGCCGTTCATCCAGATCTGCTCCCGTCAATGCGGCGGGACAATAGTTAGGCGGGCTCATCAAGGATAGGGGGCGATTGCGCGCGTCCGGAGCGCGCTGTGCAGCGGGCACGGTTGCCTTGCAGACGGCCTGCCGGTAGGCTTTGATATCGGCTCAGGCGTCGAGGAGGGCCCTCCCATGAGCGCATTTCGCCTTGCCGCCAGCTGGCTGCTTGCTCTCGGCCTCGCCGTATTCTTTCTGCACATCACGCTCCACCCCTGGCCGGCTCCGGTTCCGGGCTACGTCAAGCTCTACGATGCGCCCGGCGAACACCTGCTGTTCTCGGCGCTCGCGGCCGGCTCTGGCGTGACCATCTTCGAGCCCGCCGGGCGGTTCGTGTCGGGCATCCTCGAACTCTTCACGGCGCTCCTTCTGATTGTGCCGTTTAGCCGGCGTGCCGGCGCGGCGCTGTCGGTGCTGATCCTCGGCGCCGGGGTCGGGCTGCACCTGTCGCCTTGGATGGGCCGCGAGATCGCCCTGCCGGAAGGCGGCACCGACGGGGGCGCGCACTTTCTCGTCTATGTGATCTTCCTGGCGCTCAGCCTGCTGCTTCTGGTTGTGCATCCGGGTCGCAAGCGCTTCTGAACGGCGACGCACCGGGGGCCCAACCGCGTCTGAAAAATTAAGGCCGCTCCACGTCTCGTTAACTGTTCGCTGCGAGATTCAGCCTGTCATGGCAGGCTTTTCCGAATGAGCGATTCCACGCCTCAGGCCTCCGCGCCCAAGCCCCCTGGCGCTGCCCAGGATGCCTTGGTGCGCCGTCTGATCGATGTCGTGGCGATGCCGGGTTCCCGCATTCCGCCTCAGGATCGCGCGATGGCGGGCGACATCCTGCTCGATATGCTGCTCCACGTAACCGACCGCGAGCGCAGCCTGTGCGCGGCCCGCCTCGCGGTCTGCCGCGACGCGCCCCGGCGGGTGCTGCGATATCTCGCTCAGTGCTCCTTCGCGGTGGCGCGTCCATTGCTGGAGGAAAGCGACGCGTTCGACGCCTGCGATCTTGTCGAGATCGTCCAGAACACGACCCCCGAACACCGCTCGGTCATCGCCCGCCGCCGCAACCTCTGCGTGACGGTCACCGCCAGCATCGCGCAGGTCGGCGAGCCGCACATCGTGCGCGAACTTCTGGCCAACCGGAACGCCCCGCTGGCCGAGGTGACCGTCGACCGCCTCGTGGCCCTGTCGCGGGATGAGCCGGGTCTCTGCCCGGTTCTTGCCGAGCGTATCGAGCTGCGGTCCTCGCACGCCATGACGATGTTCTGGTGGTCTGATGCCGTGACCCGCCGCAAGATTCTCACCCGTCATGCCTCCGACCGCGCCGAAATGATCTCGATCTGCCGCGACGTTTTCGAGATGGCCGCCGCCGAGGGCTGGTCCGACGCGATCACCCGCAAGGCGCTGCAACTGATCGAACGGCGCCAGCGCAACCGGGCCGCCATCGCGCGCAGCCCGTATGACAGTCTCGAAGGCGCCGTCGCCGCGGCGGCCGCTGAAGGGATGGACGCTGAAATGGTTCAGGAAATCGGCTACCTCGCCGGCATCAAACCGGTCACCGCCGCCAAGATCCTGTCCGACCCGGGCGGCGAGGGACTGGCGGTATTGTGCAAGGCAACCGGCCTGAAGCGCGAATACCTGCGGATGCTGTGGACGGCCCTGCGCCGGCCGATCGAAGACACGCCGGGAGAACTGAACCCGGTATTTGCCGGGGTCGCCGAAACCTATGAAGTCCTGTCGGTGGCCAAGGCGCAGACCACGCTGCGTTACTGGAACTGGTCGCTGTCCTCCGCCTATTCGCCGAGCGCGCTTCGGCAGGCCCAGGAATTGGGCAATCCGGCCAACGAGGAAGCAGAATACTCTACTTCGCAGCGTACGGCCCGTCTCGTCTTCGGAAATTAGCGCTGCTGCGGCAAATCGCTCTTCCCAAGATGTATTCCGGACTCTAGTTGGGTCATCTTTTCTCGGGTATCTATCTAACGAAGGGGCGCTGCCGTGTATTTTATCGGAATACTGCTGGCCATCGTCGTCTTCTGGATGGCCAATTCCGGCCACTATACGCCGCTGATGCTCGGCTTCGCCGCCGCGTCCTTCGTTTTGACCATGCTGCTGTCCGGGCGCCTCAAGCTGATTGACCGGGAAGGCGCGCCCTATGTGCGCATACTCGGCTTTGTCAGCTATTATCCCTGGCTGTTCTGGGAAGTCGTCAAGTCAAACTGGGTCGTCATAAAGGCCTGCCTGCGGGCCGAAATCGACATTTCCCCGGCGCTGGTCAAAGTGAAGACCGTCTGCAAGTCGGACCTCGCCAAGGTGACCTTCGCCAACTCGATCACCATGACGCCAGGCACAGTCACGATCGAGATCGACGGCGACAAGCTTCTGGTCCACGGCCTGTATGAAGCCAACACGGTGCCGGAAGCCTTCGCCGAGATGGACCGGCGCTGCGCCCGCGCTGCAGACCCCTCGGGAGCGCCCGCATGACCATTGCCGCTCTTATCGCCATCCTGCTCGGGATGTGCCTTCTTCTTGTCCGTGCACTGATGGGCCCGACGCTGTATGACCGCGTGCTGGCAGTCAACTCCTTCGGTACAAAGACGGTTCTGGTGATCGGCCTGCTAGGTTATGTCATGGGCCGCCCGGCTTTCCTTGACATCGCGATCCTCTACACGCTGATCAACTTCGTCTCTACCATCGCGATCTTGAAATTCTTCCGTTACCGCTCCTTCCAGGTGCCGCTTATGCGCCGCGCTGATGCGGCGCCGCAGGGAGGCGACCGCAATGGCTGAGTTTTTCGCTCTGATCAGCACCACCTGGGAAACCGTGCGCTACCCGGTCGGTGGCGCCGTGTGCCTGCTCGGCGCGCTGCTCTCCATCGTCGGCACGATCGGCGTCCTACGCTTCCCGGATTTCTACACCCGACTGCACGCGGCCAGCATCACCGATACTTCCGGCGCCGGCCTCGTTCTGCTCGGCATGGCGCTGATGGCGCCGCACTGGTTGGTGCTGGTGAAAGTGTTCTGCATTCTCGGCTTCCTGCTCCTAACCAGCGTCACCAGTTCACATGCGCTGGCCAACGCCGCGCACACCGCGGGCCTCCAGCCCCGGATCGGTCCGATCCGCCGGCATGATGCAGACGAAGATGCGGAGGACGGTCAGTGACCGAGATACAGATCGGCGAAGCCGGCACCGCCCTCATCAACATCCTGTTCCTTGGCATCCTGTTTGTGGTGGCGCTGGCGATTGCGCGTCTGCGCAGCCTGTTCGCCATCGTGATGCTGTCGGGCGTCTATTCGCTCGTCTCGGCGGCCTGGTACATCCTCGTTGACGCCGTTGATGTCGGTTTCACCGAAGCCGCCGTCGGCGCCGGCATGTCCACCGCGGTGCTGCTCGGCGCAATGCTGCTGACGGCGCGCACGGCGAAACCCGAAAAGCCGTTCTCGCGGATCGGCCCCTTCGTCGTCTGCCTCGCAGCCGGCATCATGCTGATCTACGCAACGATCGACCTGCCGGCCCTCGGAGACCCGAACTCTCCCGCCAATGCCGGCGTAGGCCTCACCTATCTTCAGATCAACTGGCACGATACCGGCGTGCCCAACGTCGTCACCTCGGTGCTCGCCAGCTACCGCGGCTTCGATACGCTCGGCGAGACGGCCGTGGTGTTCACCGCCGGTCTCGCGGTCGCGCTGCTGCTCGGC
>JBGTKN010000334.1:0-3695 GCA_041744615.1 Hyphomonas sp.
GCCGCGTTGGCGCCGAACAGGACAACGATGCCGATGGCCATCCGGGTTTCCGACCCGGCTCCCGAGGAGACGATCAGCGGCACGGCGCCGGCCGCTGTGGTCAGGCCGGTCATCAGAATGGGGCGCAGGCGGGCGAGGGCGGCTTCCTTGAGCGCGATGTCGAACGGCTTGCCCTCGTCGCGCAGCTGGTTGGCAAACTCGACCACGAGAATGCCGTTCTTGGCCGCGAGGCCGATCAGCATGATCAGACCGATCTGGGTGTAGATGTTCAGGGTCTGGCCGGTGATCCAGAGGCCGAACATGCCGCCGGCGACGGTAGCGGGCACGGCCAGGATGATGACAACCGGATGGATCCAGCTTTCGAACTGGGCAGCAAGTACGAGGAAGACGATCAGGAGGCCAAGGCCGAAGACGATCAGGATCGACTGGCCGGAGGAGCGAAACTCAAGCGACTGGCCCTTGAAGTCGATCTGGGCCTCTTCGGGCAGCACGTCGCGGGCGATGCGTTCCATGCCGTCGAGCGCGTCGCCAAGATTGACCCCTGGGGAAAGGTTGGCGTCGATGGTGATGGCGCGCACGCGGTTGTAGCGGTTGAGCGTCGGGCTGTCGGCGAAGGGCATGATGGTGATCACGCTGGCCAGCGGGATCAGTTCGCCCGACCGGGTGGAGCGGACATAGATGTTCTGTACGTCGTTGGGCGTCGACTGCTCGGTCCGAAGGCCTTCGAGGATTACGTCGTACTCTTCGCCCTGGTCGATATAAGTCGTGACGCGGCGCGAGCCGAGCATGGTCTGGAGCGTGGCGCCGATTTCGGAGACCGTCACGCCGAGATCGGCGGCGCGCTCGTAGTTGATCTCGATCCGGTATTGCGGTTGGGTCTCCTTATAGTCCCAGTCGATATCCATGAGGCCAGGATTGTCGGTCTCGATGGCGGCGAGGAATGCATCGCGCCATTCGACGACCTGTTCATAGGAAGGCCCGCCGATCACGAACTGGACGGGCTTGCCGCCGCCGCCGGCGAGACCCTGGCGCATCACGGCGAAAGCGCGGATGCCGGGCAGGTCGGACAGATTCCGGTTGATCTCACCGATCACTTCATCGGCGGGACGGCGATCGGCCCAGTCGTCGAGCACGGCTACGACGATGCCCTGGTTATAGGCGTTCGATCCGAAGCCCGGCGCGCGCACGAGGAGGCGGCTGATTTCGCCGGATTCCGTGTACGGAAGGAGGCGGCGCTCGATCTCGTCGAGATATTTCGACATGTACTCGAAGGAGGCGCCTTCCGGTCCGCGAACCTGAACGAAGAAACTGCCGCGGTCTTCGCGCGGCGCGTATTCCTGGCCGAGCTCCTGGAAGAGGAACCAGATCGCGGCAAAGGCCGCCAGCAGGCCCGCAATCATAATGATCGGCCATTTCACGATGATGTCGAAGACATGGCCATAGAGCCACTTGAGGCCCTTGAAGAGCAAGTCGACTGCGTTGGGCAGGATTGCCAGCGGGC
The DNA here is from genome assembly GCA_041744615.1 of Hyphomonas sp. Classification (GTDB taxonomy): domain Bacteria; phylum Pseudomonadota; class Alphaproteobacteria; order Caulobacterales; family Hyphomonadaceae; genus Hyphomonas. Next base: position 1,502 of record JBGTKN010000334.1, read on the forward strand.
CCTTGCGGGACTCGCTGTGCGGCTTCAGGATCTTCGAGGCGATCATCGGGGAGAGCGACAAGGCCACGAAACTCGAGAACGCCACCGCAGCGGCGATGGCGACGGCAAATTCCGTGAACAGACGGCCGGTATTGCCCTGCATGAAGGTGATCGGGATGAACACCGCCATCAGCACCATGGTGGTGGCGATGACAGCGAAGCCGACCTGCCTTGTGCCGTTGTAGGCGGCGACCAGCGGCGGCTCGCCGAGTTCTTCCATGCGGCGGTGGATGTTTTCCAGTACGACGATGGCGTCGTCGACGATCAGGCCGATGGCGAGTACGAGTGCAAGCAAGGTTAGGAGGTTCAGCGACAGGCCGAGCATGTACATGACGATGAAGGTGGCGACGATCGAGACCGGCACGGTGACCGCCGGGATGATCGTCGCGCGGATACTGCCGAGGAACAGGAAGATCACCAATGTGACGAGCACCACCGCGATGCCGAGCGTGATCCAGACTTCGCGGATCGAGGCTTCGATGAAGATCGAACTGTCGAAGGCACGGTAGATCTGCATGCCGTCGGGCAGGGAGGTGTTGAGGGATTCCGCCAGCGTCTTGGCGGCATTGGCAACTTCGACCGTGTTGGCGGTCGACTGTTTGACGATGCCGAGGCCGACCATCGGCTCGCCATTGCCGCGGAACGTGGTGCGGTCATCGACCGTGCCGCGCTCGACGCGGGCGACATCGCCGAGGCGGACGAGATAGCCATCGCCCTGCGCGATGACGAGGCCGGCAAAGTCGCTCGCCGAGCGGAACGCGCGGTCGATGCGCATGGAATAGTAGAGGTCACCAGATTCGAGGTTGCCGGCCGGGGCTTCGATATTCTCGGCGCGCAGGGCGCGCTCGATATCGCCTGCTGTCAGGCCGCGCGCGGCCAGCGCCCGCCGGTCGATCCAGACCCGCATTGCATAGTCGCGCGCACCGCCAACCTGGACGCGGGCGACGCCGTCGAGGGCTGAGAAACGGTCGACGAGATATCGGTTGGCATAGTCGGTGAGTTCGGGTGTGGCGAGCTTCTGGCTCGCGAGGTTCAGCCAGAGGATCACGTCATCGTCGGCGTCGGCTTTCTCGACGCGCGGCGGATCGGCTTCCGGAGGTAACTGGTTGGCGACGACCGAGACGCGGTCGCGCACGTCATTGGCTGCCGACTCGATATTGCGGTCGACACGGAACTCGATCGAGATATTGGAGCGGCCATCCTGCGAGCGCGAGTTGATGAAACGCACGCCTTCGATGCCGGCGATGCGGTCCTCGATGACCTGGGTGATCCGGGTTTCAACGATAGAGGCCGAGGCGCCCGGATAGCTGGTCGAGATCGACACGACCGGCGGATCGATATCCGGATATTCCCGCAGCGAGAGGCGCGAGAAAGAGACCAGGCCGAAGACGATCAGGATGAGGGCGAGAACCGATGCGAAGACCGGCCGCTTGATCGAGGTATCCGAAAGCAGCATGGCGCCTTACTCCCGGTTGACCGCAGACGGCTCTCCGCCTCCACCTGTTCCGCCGGCAAGCGACGGTTTCAGGATTGACTGGTCCTGGACCTTGATCGCGGCGCCTTCGCGCAGCCGCAAGGCGCCTTCGGTTACAACCCGCTGGCCGGGCTGAAGACCGGCGAGGATCTCCACGCGGCCCTGCTGGCGCAGGCCGACCTGAATTTTCACGCGGTTGGCGACCGGCCCCTGAGCGCCGTCGGAGACGGTCCAGATGAAGGTTTCCGGGCCGCTCGGCTGCAGCGCGCCTTCCGGCACGGAGAGAGCTTCGCGAGGCTGGGCGAGAAGTGTGACGGCGACAAACATGCCGGCTTTCAGGACGCCGTCCTCGTTCGGGATCATGGCGCGGACGCGGACCGAGCGGGTGACCGGATCAACCGAGTTGTTGATGCTGGCCACGGTACCCTTAAAGGTTCGACCGGGCAGGTCGCCGGACCGGGCCTCGATCTCGAGACCGGGCTTCAGGCTGGTCATGAAGGTCGACGGCACGGCAAAGTCTAGCCGCATGACGCTGTCGTCAATGAGCGTTGCAACAACATCGCCGGGACGGACGAAGGAGCCGACGCTGACCTGCCGGAAGCCGAGCACACCGTCGAACGGCGCGACAAGCACGCGGTCGCGCTGGCGGGACTGGACGGCGCGCAGCTGGGCGGCGGCAGA
>JBGTKN010000335.1:0-4577 GCA_041744615.1 Hyphomonas sp.
AGCGCGCCGTCGCCGTCGATATCTTCGGCATAGGGATAGGAATAGGACCCGGTCGCGGTCTCGTCGATCAGTTGCAGAGAATTGCTTTCCGCATCGGCGACTTCCAGGCGCAGCGTGCCCTCGCCGTCGACCATCGGGTCCGCAGACACATAGACACGTGGCTCGCCGGCCCCCAGATCAATCTGGCAGAGCGCAAGCCGGGGAATCATCGCGCCGGTCGCCGTTTCGGACAGCGCGCACGATTGCGCCTCGGTCAGCGCAGGCTCGGAATCGACTGCCACCGGCGTCTCGATCTCCGACGGCGTGCATGCGGCCGCCATCAACAGTGCCATCCCGGCAAATCCAGCTCTCATCATTATCCCACACTACCTTCCAGGCTCACTTCCAAAAGCTTTTGCGCCTCGACGGCGAATTCCATCGGCAATTCCTGCAGCACGTCGCGCACAAAGCCGTTGACGAGCAGCGCCACCGCCTGCTCCTCGCCGATGCCTCGCTGGCGCACATAAAACAGCTGGTCCTCAGAAAGCTTAGTTGTCGTCGCCTCATGCTCCAGCTGCGCATCGGCGCGGCGGTTCTCGATATACGGAACCGTATGCGCGCCGCACCGGTCGCCGATCAGCAGGCTGTCGCACTGGGTAAAATTGCGCGCGCCTTCGGCCTTCTTGTGGATCGAGACGAGGCCGCGGTAGGTGTTGTCGGACCTGCCGGCGGAAATGCCTTTAGAGATGATCCGGCTTTTCGTGCGCTTGCCAAGATGGATCATCTTGGTGCCTGTATCGGCCTGCTGCCGGCCATTGGTCACCGCAATCGAATAGAATTCACCCACACTGTCATCACCGCGCAGGATGCAGGACGGATACTTCCACGTGATGGCGGAGCCCGTCTCGACCTGCGTCCAGGAAATCTTCGATCGCGCGCCCCGGCAATCGCCGCGCTTGGTCACGAAGTTGTAGATTCCGCCCTTGCCATTCTCGTCGCCCGGCCACCAGTTCTGCACCGTGGAATACTTGATCTCGGCGTCGTCGAGCGCGACCAGTTCGACCACTGCCGCATGCAGCTGGTTCTCGTCGCGCATCGGCGCCGTGCAGCCTTCAAGGTAGGAGACGTAAGCTGCCTCGTCGGCAATGATCAGTGTACGCTCGAACTGTCCCGTGCTCTCCGCATTCATCCGGAAATAGGTTGAAAGTTCCATCGGACACCTCACGCCCTTGGGCACATATACAAACGTGCCATCCGAGAAGACCGCCGCATTCAGCGTCGCAAAGAAATTATCCGAGGCCGGAACAACTGTACCGAGATACTTCTTTACCAGTTCCGGATATTCATGCACCGCTTCGGAAATTGACATGAAGATCACGCCGGCTTTCTTCAGCTCCTCGCGGAACGTGGTCGCAACCGAGACCGAGTCAAAAACGGCGTCGACGGCGATGCGCGGCTTTTCGCGCGCCGTCGCAGCCGTCTCTGCTGCGCCTTCAACGCCGAGCAGAACTTCCGCCTCCCGCAGGGGGATGCCGAGCTTTGCATAGGTGTCGAGGATTTCCTGGGGCACTTCATCGAGCGATTTGTACTTCGCCGAATCCTTTGGCGCGGCATAATAGTAGTAGGCCTGGTAGTCGATCTTCGGATAGTTGACGCGCGCCCAGACGGGCTCCTCAAGAGTCAGCCAGCGGCGATACGCGTCGAGCCGGTATTCGAGCAACCATTCGGGCTCGCCCTTCTTGGCCGAGATGAAACGTACCGTGTCTTCCGACAGCCCCTTCGGCGCGAACTCCATCTCGATGTCGGTGATAAAGCCCGCCGAATAGTTCTCGGACTCGAGCCGCTTCGCCGCAGCAACTGTGCCCGCGTCGATACCGTACTTCACCTTCACCTCGGTGCAGGTTTCGTCATGCTCATCGATGCCGCCGCAGCAATCCATCACGCGGTTTCCTTCAAGACTGTTCTCCGGGCAGCCTCGAGCCAGGCGTCGGAGACGCGCTCGAAGTCTTCCGGCTTGGTATCCCAGCCGAAGCTGGTGCGAATGGCCGATTCCGCAAGGGCGTCATCTGCGCCCATCGCGAGCAGCACAAGCGATCTCTTCACCTTGCCGGACGAGCAGGCCGAGCCCGCCGAAACGCAGACGCCGGCAAGGTCGAGCGCCATCACCTGCGTCTCCGCCCGGAAACCGGGCCGGGCGAAATTGGAAGTGCCGGGAAGACGCGGTGAGCCTTCGCCCACAACCGTGATGCCGCCTTCGACCTTCAGACGCGCTTCCATTGCGTCGCGGTGCTTCGCCAATGCGGCGTACTTCGGCAAATCGCGTACCGCCGCCTCGGCCGCTGCGCCAAAGCCGGCGATGCCTGCCACGTTTTCCGTACCCGAACGCAGGCCCCGCTCCTGCCCGCCGCCATGTTGCAGCGCCTTCAGCGGCGCCCCGGCCCGGTGCCACAGCGCGCCTACGCCCTGCGGACCGCCGATCTTGTGCGCCGAGAGCGCAATGTAATCGGCGCCCAGCAACGCTGCGTTCACCTGCACCTTCCCCAGACCCTGCACTGCGTCACACACGGTCAGCCCGCCTGCTGCGCGCACGAGTTCCGCCGCTTCGGCGACAGGCTGCAGGATCCCGGTTTCATTATTGGCCAGCATCAGCACGAGGATCGGCATGCCCTTCTGTTCGCGGTCCCAAGCCGCAAGCCGGGCGCCCAGATCCGCGAGGTCAACCTGTCCGTTCGGGCCCACATAGGCCGTCTCCACCGGTACGCTGGCATAGGCAGCCGCCTTGCTGGCGGCCTCATGCTCAATGGCGGAAACGATCAGCGTCGCCTTGCCGTCCAGCGCGAGAACGGTGCCCTGGATGGCCAGCGCCAGCGATTCCGTGCCGCCGCTGGTAAACAGGATATCGGCCGCACGGGATCCTATGGCCCCGCCAACCTGCCCCCGGGCCCGCTCCACCACTGCGCGCGCAGCCCGCCCGGACTGGTGTACCGATGAGGGATTCGCCGCGCCAAGGGCCAGCGCGGACAGGACAGCGTCCCGGGCTTCCGGCCGCATCGGGGCGGTGGCGTTATAGTCGGCGTAGATCATGGCTTCTTATATAGGCTTTTCCGGCCAAGGCCGCACCCTGCAGAAAAATTTGCATTTCGCGGCCGATTTGGCCTATCTCGCCCGCTTCACTTGAAAACAGCCGAGGATCAGATGGCAGAAATCATCATTCCGGGCCCGCAAGGGCGGATCGAAGCGCGTTATACCGAGCCGCCATATCCGGGCGCGCCGATTGCGCTCATCCTCCATCCGCACCCGAAAGCGGGCGGAACCATGCAGGATCCGGTCACGATCATGCTTTACCAGCTGTTCGAACGGCACGGTTTCGGCGTGCTGCGCTACAATTCGCGCGGCGTTGGCCGCTCGCAGGGCGTTTATGACCAGGGCATCGGCGAACTCGAAGACGCAGCCTATGTGCTCGACTATGTCGAAAACCTCTCCGAAAGCCCGCGCCTGGTCTGGTGCGCCGGCTATTCCTTCGGTGCCTGGATCACGCTGCAGCTTCTGATGCGCCGCCCGGAAATCGACGGTTTCCTCGCCATCTCACCGCCGGCCAACCACTATGACCTTTCCTTCCTCGCCCCCTGCCCGGCTTCCGGCCTGATCGTGGCGGGTGACGCAGATTCCATCGCAACACCGGAAGATGTCGAACGGGCCCTGTCTAAAGTGCGCGTCCAGAAGGGCCACAAGGTCGAGCGTGCAAAGATCAAGGGCGCCAACCACTTCTACGTCGACAAGCGCGAAGAGCTCCTCGGGGTCTGCGAGGAATACCTGACGCGCCGGCTCGACGAAGCGGAAAACCAGCTGCGTCTCGAAGCCGAAGAAGGCGTCGACGCGGATATGGTCGAGGAAGACGACGACTTCGAGGAATAGGACCGGCCGGCATGGCGAAGATCAGGTTCGCGGATGAACGGGATACGGAAACGATTCTGCGGTTCATCCGCGCCCTCGCGGAATACGAAAAGCTGTCAGATGCCTGCGTTGCGGACGAAGATTCGCTTCGCGCGAGCCTCTTTGGCGTACGATCCTATGCCGAAGTGTTGCTGATCGAGGATCGAAACGGGCCACAAGGCTTCGCACTCTTCTTCCATAATTTTTCAACTTTTATCGCCAAGCCTGGCCTCTATCTCGAAGACCTGTTCGTTGACCCTGCCCAGCGCGGCAAAGGCTATGGCAAGGCCCTAGTGAAACGACTTGCCGAAATTGCGGTTGAGCGCGGCTGTGGCCGCCTCGAATGGTCAGTCCTCGACTGGAACAAACCGTCCATCGATTTCTACATCTCTCTCGGCGCCAAGCCGATGGACGAATGGACGATCTACAGACTTGAGGGCGACGGGCTCACGGGGCTTGCCCTCAGCTAGAGCAGAAGTTGCCCGCCCGTCATCGGAACGGGCACGCCTGTCGTCATCGGCCAGCTCAGCGGCAACTGCCGCATCCGGCGGGCGGCCAGGAAGGCAAACGCTTCCGCCTCGATCGAATCCCCACGCCAACCCGCATCTTCCGCCGACATCAGCGGACACCGCAGCGCGCCGCGCAGCGCCGCCATCAGCGCGGGG
>JBGTKN010000336.1:0-6220 GCA_041744615.1 Hyphomonas sp.
GGCGCGGGCGCTCCAGGCGCGGCTTGCTGCCGAGCTTTCCAGATCGAGCCGCCCATGGCTCTGGCATTCAACCGGGCTGGTCTTGACAGCCGTGCTGGCATTGTGGCTTGCGGGCGTCATGCTCAACGCAGGTATCTGAGCCCGTCGGATTGGCAGGCGAATTGCTATAGCGTTAACCGGCCGCCTTGCGGCCACCCCATTTCAGGAGCGAATTGATGCGTATCAGGAAAGCCGTTCTTCCGGTGGCCGGTCTCGGCACACGGGTTCTGCCGGCGACCAAGGCTATTCCGAAGGAATTGCTGCCGGTCGTGGACCGGCCGGTGATCCAGTATGTGGTTGACGAAGCGCTCGAGGCCGGGATCGAGCATATCATTTTCGTGACGGGCCGGGGCAAGGGCGCGATCGAGGACTATTTCGACCATTCCTATGAGCTGGAAGCCCAGCTGAAAGCCAAGAACAAGGGCGACATTCTGGCAGCGGTCGAGGCCTCGCGCCTCCCGGCCGGGGCGTCAAGCTTCGTGCGCCAGCAGGCGCCGCTGGGGTTGGGCCATGCGGTCTGGTGTGCGCGCGATGTCATCGGCAATGAGCCTTTTGCGGTTCTGCTGCCGGACGTGATCGTCAAGGGCAAGCCTTCAAGCCTGAAGCAGATGGTGGATGCGTTCGACAAGGTGGGCGGCAATATCATTGCGGTCGATCCGGTGCCGGAAGACCGCGTATCGTCTTACGGTGTGATTGCGCCGAAGTCGCGTGACGGGCGGCTGATCGCGATGAGCGGCATGGTGGAGAAGCCGCCGCGCGAGAGCGCGCCGTCGAACCTGGCGATCACCGGGCGCTATATCCTGCAACCAGAAATCTTCGGTCTCCTTGAGAAGCAGGGCGCAGGCGCGGGCGGCGAGATCCAGCTGACCGATGCAATGGCGAGGTTGATGGAGCTGCAGGACTTCTATGCCTACGAGTTCGAAGGCTCGGTGCATGATTGCGGCAACAAGACCGGCTATTTTGAAGCGGTACTGGCGCACGCGCTCGACAATCGGGACACGGCGAGCTTTGCGCGCGACCTCGTAAAACAGGCGGCCAGCAAGCTTTAGGAGCTGCACTCGGGTGCCGGCGAAAGTTGGCGGCGTTAATACTTTTCCGCCCGGATGGGCCGTATTTCCTGCGGCACGGCGGAAACGGTTAGCGGGTCGTTAAGCAAGTCCTGCGAATTTTGCGGCAAGCAAGAAGCTTGTGGTTTGCGGAAAACGGTTGGTCTGGCGGGCGCGTCTGGCCGGCTCAGTCCGGCTATTCCGCTTCCTGTGAACATGAACGCCGGCAGGCCGGCATCCCGCGAACATCTATGGAGAAAGATTATGTCGCAAACTGCTTATCTGGTTTCGTGCGAAGTCCTGTGCGGTGAAGGCAGCGACGGCGCCCTTCAGGGCATGGAAAGCGCCTACATGATCGTCGGCGTCAACGCCGCGAACGAAGACGACGCCATGGCGAAGATCGAAGCCGATTTCGAGGATGAGGGCTATGCACTCGTCGACGCCGAATGGATCGTGGAAGCGGCCAAGATGGAATGGGACGATGCAGAAGGCGAAGAAGAAGGCACCTATCTCGTCGGCCGCCTGGCCGCTGAGCCGGACGAAGTTGTCTACGGCTCGCTCTATGAAGTGGCCGGCGACGTGAGCGCCGCCGCCTGATCGGTTTTCGAGTTCAATCATTGCAACACTGTCTTGCGGCCACTCCTGGAGTGGCCGCATTTTTTTGAGTTGTGAGGGCACGAAAGCCGAGTTTGCGGTGGCGGAAAGAGTCTGTCGCAAGATGTGATGTGCGCAGCCCGGCCCCGGCTGGATTTTCAATTGTGCCGCCGGACCGCCGGGATTAACAGGCGCGCATGACGATCACGATGACCCTGCCCACCTTCGAAGATGTGCTGGCAGCAGCCGAGCGTGTGCGCGGGTATGTGCGCGAGACGCCGGTGCTGACGCACTGGGCGATTGATGCGGCCGCAGGGGCGCGGATCTTCGTCAAGGCGGAATGCCTGCAGGTGACCGGCAGCTTCAAGATGCGCGGGGCGACGAACCGCCTGGCGCAGCTGACCGCCGAACAGTGCAAGACGGGAGTGGTGGCATTCTCTTCCGGCAACCATGCGCAGGGCGTGGCGCGGGCCGCGAAGCTAATGGGGATGCCGGCGGTTATCGTGATGCCGGCAGACGCGCCGCAGGTGAAGATTGCCGGGGTGAAGGCCGATGGCGCCGAGGTGGTGCTGTTCGACCGCAATACCGAGAGCCGCGAGGAGATCAGCAACCGGCTGGCGGCGGAACGCGGCGCGGTGGTGGTGCCGAGTTATGACGACCGGCACATCATTTCCGGGCAGGGTACGGCGGGGCTGGAATTTGCACGGCAGATGGAGGCGAGCGGCGAGCCGCTGGACGCGCTGATCTGCTGCACGGGTGGCGGCGGGCTGATTTCCGGCATTGCGCTGGCCTTCGAGGCGCTGTCGCCCGACACGCAGATCTGGACGGCGGAGCCGGAGGCTCATGATGACTGGGCGCGCTCGCTGGAGGCTGGCGAGATCCTCGCCAATGCGGCGGGCACACGCTCGATCTGCGATGCGATCTTGACGCCGCAGCCGGGCAAGCTGACGTTTGATATCGGCAGGCGGCTGTTTGCCGGGGGGCTGCGGGTGAGTGACGAGGATGTGAAGGACGCCGTGCGCTTGGCCTTCCGGCATCTGAAAATCGTGGCCGAGCCCGGCGGTGCAGCAGCGTTGGCGGCGGCGTTGCATCAGCTGCCGAAGGAACTGAAAGGAAAGCGCGTCGGCTTGCTGGTGACCGGCGGTAATGTCGATGTGACGGATTTTGCGGAGATCCTCAGCGAACGCAGTTGAAGCTGGCCTGAAAAACGCCCGTTTCACGCTTTAGATGATCGAGATGCGTAATCCGATCTTCTGCGCCATAGGCGACATTCACGGCGAACTGGAGCGGCTGAAAGCGCTGCACCTCCAGGTGCTGAGCCATGCCCGCAAGGCCTTTCCAAAAAGTCCGGTCCAGTTCATCCATCTCGGCGACCTGATCGACCGGGGGCCGGACTCCTGCGGGGTGATCGACTATCTGATGGCGTTCGAGACGGAGCAAAAGCCCCGGCCGATCACGCTGCGCGGCAATCACGAACAGATGATGATCGAGGCTCATGACGCGCTGGATCGGCAGTCGACCGCATGGAAGCACTGGGCCCAGAATGGCGGCGATGAGACGCTGGCGAGCTATGTGCGCCGGCCGGCTGCGGTGCTGGAGCGCCATCTCCGCTGGCTGGCCGCCCTTCCGACCCTGCATGAGGCGGCGGCGGCCGGGTTCGTGTTCGTACACGCGGGGATTGATCCGGACCGGTTTCCGGCGTGCGGCGAGGCCGTACATCTGTGGACGCGGCGGCGCGAGTTCTTTGATCCGCGCTACTGGACGGCGCCGGGCCTTCGGGGTGTGCGCGTGGTGCACGGACATACGCCGACGCGCGATTCCCTGCCGGAAATGGCGGAAGGCGGGCAAAGGCTTAATATTGATACCGGCGCTGTTTACGGTGGCCGACTGACCGCGGCGCTGCTGCAGTCCGGAAAGCGCGACGTGTTCTTCCACGCCTGACGGCTGTACCTGCTGCAACACGGTCAGTTCACGGGCCGGCTCAACGCCGGGTTAACTGTTCGGGAACGCCGCCTTTCTGCTTGGTTAACGGCATGTTCCGTCCCCGGACGAGATTCGCGCGCCAACTTTCAACAGCCCTTATGACCCTGCAGATTAACCTGCAGCTTGAAGACAGCCGAACGCTGTCCGGAAGAGGGCATTCAGAATGAAAGCTGCACCGCTGATCAGTCTCGGCGTTTCCGTTGCATTGGGCGCAGGAGCCATCTTTTTTGGCCGGACCCTGATGTCCAACGAAGCGCCCGGCGCGCTGGCCCGCGCAGTGCCGGCCATGGCGATGACCACGATCCTGGTATCGACCTCGACGGTCGAGCCCGGCGCGTTAATCGATCCGAAACTTGTCAAGGAAGTGGAATGGCCCGAGCGGGCCGTACCGGTAGGGGCATTGCGCAACGTCTCGGAACTCGGCCCGAAGGCTTATTCGCGCGGGTTGATGGTGCCGGGCGAGCCGCTGCTCCTGCCGAAGATCGACACGACCGGTTCGGTTCTGACACTTGCGGCAGGGATCACGCCGGGCATGCGGGCTGTCTCCATCGTCGTGCGCAACGATACTGGCGTTTCCGGTTTCGTGCTGCCGGGTGACCGGGTGGACGTGAACGAATTCATGGAACTGGAAGAGGCCGGCGGACGCCCCGAAGGCGCGCGGATCTCGGCGAATATCCTGGCGCGTCCGGTACTGCGGCATGTGAAGGTTCTGGCCGTTGACCAGACCTTCGACGCCAATCTTGAAGGCGCCAAGCCCTCTCAGACCGTGACGCTGGAGGTGACACCCGATGACGCTCTGGTCCTCGGCGCTGCGAGCCAGCGCGCCGCGCTAGGGCTCGCCCTGATCAGCCGGGACGAGGAAGCGATGGTCGCCGCGATCACGCCGGAAAAGGCGGTCGAGGTGAAGCGCGTGGTGCAGCCGGCAACGGTGCGCCGCCCGCCGGTGAACACGACCGTGCGCGTGATCAATGGCAGCAGTGATGTCGAAGTGTCGGCGCCGATTGCGCGGATCGAAACCAAGCCCGAGGAGAAACGCTGATGCGTCTTGCCCGAACCCTGTCGGCGGCAGCGCTCGCGTGCGTCTGCCTCGTCTTGCCCGTCTCCGCCTGGACGCAGCGTTCGGCGGCCGAGGGCGCCGAACGCCTTGAAGTGCGGCGCGGCCAGTCGGCCGTGGTTGAAGCCGACGCTGCCTTTGCGACCATCGTGGTGGCCGATCCGGAAATCGCCGAAGCGATGCCAACCTCCAACCGCTCCTTCTTCCTGCGCGGAAAGAAGCCGGGCACGACGACAGTGCTCGTCTACAATGCCTCCGGAGCGATTGCGGAACTGATCGAAGTTGAGGTCAAGCTTGGCCTGGCAGAGCTGCGCGCTGACCTGACGCGTCTGCTGCCGGGCGAACCGATCGACGTTTATCCCGTACATGACGGCGTGTTCCTGGACGGCCGGGTGACCACGGCGGCGGCGGCGCAGATGGCGTTGCAGGTGGCCGAAAGGTATGTGCCAGGCGGTGTGGCGAACGGATTGTCTGTGGGGCAGAGCCAGCAGGTGATGCTGGAAGTGCGCTTCCTTGAGGCGAGCCGCAGCGCAGTGCGCGAGATCGGGTTCGGAAACGCAATTGATGCAAATGACGTCCGTACCGTGACGGAAGGCGGAACAGTGTCCGGACTGGCGGAGAAAACGGTCGCTCTGTTCACCAATGTCGGCGGTGAGAATATCGACTTGCAGATCCGTGCGCTCGAAGAGAAAGGCGTCATCCGCACGCTGGCAGAGCCGAACCTTGTAGCGCTCTCGGGCGATACCGCGAGCTTCCTGGCGGGGGGCGAGTTCCCGATCCCGGTAGCCAGCAAGGACAACGAGATCACCATCGAATTCAAGAAGTTCGGTGTGAGCCTGGACTTCACGCCAACCGTTCTGGGCGACGGCCTGGTGAACCTCCGTGTACGTCCGGAAGTCTCCGCGCTCGACAGGGCGAACGGTATCCGGACGTCGAGCATCGAGATACCGGGTATTTCAGTGCGCCGGGCCGATACGACGGTGGAACTGCATGACGGGCAGGCTTTCGCTGTCGCGGGTCTGTTGCAGAACAATTATTCCAACGATGTCCGCCAGACGCCCTGGCTCGGCAATGTGCCGATTCTCGGTTCACTGTTCTCCTCGAAACGCTTCCAGCGTAACGAGAGCGAACTTGTCATCATCGTCACCCCGCGTCTCGTTCAGCCGATGCCGCATCCGGGTCAGGTTGCCTCGCCGCTCGACGCCTTTGCCGAGCCCTCCGAGAGCGAACTGTTCCTGCTCGGCAAGACGGCTGGCGGCGTTCCACACCCCACGGGAAACTGATCATCATGAAAAAGCCAGAGCTTTCCTTCTCCCTACTGTCGCTCGCGCTGTTGGCGGGTTGCGCCTCGATCGATGCGCAAGACCGGTTCATCCTCGGCGATGCGAACCGCGCGAACATCGCAGCGCAGTCGGAGCGCAGTGTCGATGTGCCAAATTCGCGAAAAGTCGAGTCGACATCCGGCGTGCGCGCTGTGGCGGCGATGAACGCCTTGAATGACGGG
>JBGTKN010000337.1:0-4956 GCA_041744615.1 Hyphomonas sp.
GGCACGGACCGTGGGCGACGTTACGATCCGGCGGACCAAGGCGAAGACTTTGCGGACATCTTTTCTGACCTCTTCGGCAACAGGCGCAGTGGCCGGGCTTCCGGGGCCGGAGCGAATTTCAGTGCGCCAGGTCCGGACCATCGCTACCGGCTGGAGGTCGATTTCCTCGAAGCCGCGCGGGGAGCGAGACGCAGCCTGACCCTGCCGGATGGCGCGCAGATCGACCTCACGATCCCGGCCGGGCTGCAGGACGGACAGACGCTGAGGCTCAAGGGCAAGGGCGGCGAGGGCATCGGCAGCGGGGCGCGCGGTGACGCGATGGTGACGGTAAACGTAGGGCCGCATCCGCTTTATTCGCGCGACGGCAACGACATTCTGATCGAGGTGCCGATCACCTTCGACGAGGCGGTTCTGGGCAGCTCGATCGAGGTGCCGACGATCGGCGGCGCGGTGTCGATGACAGTGCCGAAGGGCGCATCGACAGGGCGCAAGCTGCGGCTGAAGGGCAAGGGGATCAGGCCCGCGAAGGGCACGGCGGGTGACCAGATCGTGACGCTGAAGATCGTCCTGCCCGACAGGATACAGCCGGAGATGGAGGAGATCGCGAGATCCTGGCGCACGAAGGTCTCCCACGACCCTCGCAAGACGATGTGGAGCCAGACATGAGCTATGACACCAAGGCAGTTCTCGCCCGCGTGAAGCGACTGACCGAAGACGACCTGCATTTGTGGATGCGGCAGGGCTGGGTCCGTCCGGCGCAAGGCGCAGCGGGGCCGGTCTTTGACGATCTTGACGTGGCGCGGCTGCGGCTGCTGTGCGATCTGTGTCTCGACATGTCGCTGCCGGACGAATCGATGCCTGTCGTGCTGACCTTGCTCGACCGATTGCACGAGTCGCGCCGGCGGTTGCGGATGCTGTCAGATGTGATCTCGCAGCAACCCGAGCCCACACGCCACGCCATCATCCAGAGTTGCCGGACGGTCATCTTTTCTTCGGACGACGTCGAGCGGTGATGCAACAGACCCCTGTTGATTGCCTTGATTGCGCCTCACCTGAACGCCGGCGTGTCGCGCACGTGATCCGCTGACTACTCCCACCAGCGGTCGATTGCGGCGATATCCTCGTCCGACCAGCCGAAATGATGTGCCAGTTCATGCACGACGACATGGGCCACGAGATAATCCAGATCGACGTCCCCCCGCGCGCGCCATTCGGCGAGGATCGGCTCGCGAAACAGCCAGATCACATCCGGATAGGGGTCCGGATCTGACAGGGACTTCTCGAAACAACGACAAACTACCCGCCAACAGCCGGAAGAAGGGCAGATTTACTATCCGTTTCATCCGCGCTGCGGAGAGGCGGTGCTCATTCTGAAGCGTTACACCTTCCGTGGTGCCGAGTTGGTGGTCATTTCGCAGCCTGACGGCTCCCATGCCTGCATACCGGCGTGGATGACACGCGCGGCGGCGATGAACTTCAAGCTATCGGCGGAGCCGCGGTTTTGTCTTGGGGCCTTGCAATCTTTGCGCGCTGAGATCGATGCGCTTTTAGGATTTCTCCAGTCCGACTCAACGATGGAGAAAGATCAAAATGAAGCGGCAATTCGAAAATCCCCAACCAAGCCTGTTCGAAGCGGTCGAGCCGAGCGTTGTGCTGACACCGGCACAGGAGGGCGAGCTGGCAACGTTGGTCGAGACCCTGCTGCGCGAGATCGCCGCGGCGCTGGCAAGCGGGGAGGTCGCAAATGACCAAAATCACGTTTGAGCATCTTGCCCGCAGCGCCTTCGTCTACATCCGGCAATCGACAGCCGATCAACTCATGCACAATCAGGAGAGTCGGCGCCGGCAATACGGGCTCGCCGATCGTGCGCGGCAGCTCGGCTGGGCCTCGGTCGAGGTCATTGACGATGATCTCGGCCGCTCGGGCGGTGGCATCAATCGACCGGGTTTCGAGCGGCTACTGGCGGCGATCTGCGAAGGGCATGCAGGAGCCGTGTTCGCGATCGAGGCCTCTCGGTTGGCGCGCAACGGCCGCGACTGGCATACGCTGATCGAATTCTGTGGATTGGTCGGCACCGTCATTGTCGACGAGGACGGAATCTATGATCCTCGGCATCCCAATGATCGGCTATTGCTTGGTATGAAAGGCACGATGAGCGAATTGGAGTTGTCGCTGTTCCGTCAGCGCTCGCACGAGGCACTGAAGCAGAAAGCCCGCCGGGGCGCGCTGTTCCTCGGCGTCGCCGCCGGTTATGTGAAGAGCGGGCGCGAGCGGATCGAAAAGGATCCGGACCAGCGCGTGCAGGACGCGTTGAGGCTGGTGTTCGCGAAGTTCTCAGATCTCCAGAGCGTGCGGCAGGTCCATATGTGGCTCAGAGACGAAGGCATCGCTCTACCAGTGAAGTCGCATGACGGAGAGGGACGCTGCATCGCCTGGAAGCTGCCGCTCTACAATACGGTGCACAACATTCTGACCAACCCGGTCTATGCGGGGGCCTATGCCTTTGGGCGCACGACAAGCAAGGTTAGCGTCGAAGAGGGCCGCAAGCGCGTGCGCCGCGGGCTGCGCCGACCGCAGGCGGAATGGGATGTCTTGCTCAAGGCTCAGCACGAGGGCTACATCACCTGGAGCGAGTTCGAGAAGAACCAACAGGTGATCACCAATAACGCGACCGGCAAAGGCAGCGCCACCGCCAGAGGCGCGGTCCGGCACGGCGGGATGCTTCTCGCGGGACTTCTGCGTTGCGGCCATTGCGGTCGCAAGTTGTATGTGGGGTATGGCGGCAAGTCGGGGCGCTATCACTGCAATGGTGGGCGCGCTAACCATGGCACCCAGCGGTGCATCTCGTTTGGTGGCTTGCGCGCCGACGAGGCGGTCGGCAAAGAGGTTCTTCGCGTATTGAAGCCGCTCGGTATCGATGCCGCGGTCAAGGCGCTCGAGGTTCAAGCGAGCGAGATATCAGCCCGACAAAGGCAGCTTGAGCTGGCCCTGCAACAGGCCCGTTACGAGGCTGCCCATGCGCGGCAACAATACGATGCCGTCGACCCTGCCCATCGTCTGGTCGCTGGCGAACTGGAGCGCCGCTGGAACCAGGCGCTTGAAGCCGTGTACGATATCGAAGGCGAGATTGCCGTGCTCGAGGCGAGAAGACCCTCTCCGCTGGGAGAGAAGGAACGGGATCAACTGATGCGGCTCGGCGCCGATCTGGACCTCGCCTGGTCGCACTCAGCCGCAACGTCAGCGACACGCAAGCGAATTGTGCGCGCGGCCTTGAACGAGATCGTCGTGCGCGTCGAAGGCGATCAGATCGAGATGGTCCTGCATTGGCAGGGAGGGGACCACACGGCATTGAAGCTGAAGATGAACGCCGCCGGCAAGCATCGCTGGACAGTCCCCGAGGATACTTTGACGCTGGTCAGGGAGTTGGCGCGTCTAATGCCCGATCGTCAGATCGCGCGGCTCCTCAATCGATCCGGTAAGCCGACGGGGCGAGGCAACGGCTGGACCCAGGCGCGGGTCTGTTCGTTCCGCAGCCATCACGGCATTGCCGTCCACCGCCCCAGCGAATGGGCCGAGCGGGGCGAAATTACGCTTGAAGCGGCCGCGCAGGTCTTGGATGTGAGCGTCATGACGGCGCTGCGCATGGCCCGGCGCGGCACCATCAAAGGGCGGCAAATGTGTTATGGAGCGCCCTGGGCGTTCAAGGCGACGGATATCGCCGCCTATTGCATGCAGAATGCCCCACCGCGTCCGCTAACGGCCGATCCCGCTCAACAGCGCTTTGATTTTCAATGACATAGAAAGTGAGCATTATGACTCGTGGCCGCTGAGTCATCGGAACGCCATCGTAGAGCCCGGTGAGCTCGATCGGATCTTCGATCTGCAGTTCGCGCAGCATGTCCGGTTCCGGCCAGTCCACCACCCGCAGAAGCACACCCTCCGCCGGACCGCGAAACGCCGGAGGCAGACCCGCGAGCGCCTCGCGGGCCATGGCTTCGAAATCGTCGGTGTCGCAGGCAGGCTCCATCCCGCAGGATATAGCCGACGCGGCGCTGGATTACATCAGCAACTGATAGGTGTGCGGCACGTAGTGATAGCCCTCGCCGCGGCTTTCGACATAGCCGAAGGCGGGGAAGGGCATGTGGTAGCTGGAAAACGGAACCGCGTCGGCGGCCAGCATGTCGAGAATCCGCTTGCGCGTAGCCGCCGCGGTCTCCTTGTCCATGTCGAACCGCACTTCCCAGTCCGGATGCGCGATCGACCAGACATAATGGTTCGCGAAATCGGCCCCGAGCAACATCTGCTTGCCGTCGCTTTCCAGCATATAGGCCATGTGGCCGGGGGTGTGCCCGAAGGCTTCCATTGCAGTGATCCCGCTGGCGACGGAACCGCCGTCCTCAAGATACGTCATTTGCTCGGCCATCGGTTTCACCACCTGGTCGAACCGCTCGTCGCCGGCATTCGACCATTCGTCGAACTCGACCCGGCCGGTCACGTAGGACGCGTTGGGGAAGGTGGGGGCCTCTCCGGTCATCAGCCCGCCGATATGGTCGCCGTGCATGTGCGTGATCACGACGGTGTCGATCTGGTCAGGCGTATAGCCGGCAGCGGCCAGCGACGCGGTCGTGGCGTCGGCGTCGAGCCCGGTATCGAAGAGGACCAGCTGTTCGACGGTATTGACCACCACAGGCGTGAAGAAGAACTGCGCCTGGTCGGTCGGCAGACCTGCAGCGGAGGAAACCTCGGCAAAGGTCTCGGCGTCTACATTCAGGCCGAAGATCTCATGCGGATCGGGAACGGTGCGGGTGCCGGCGAGGAGGTTCGTCACCTCGAACCCGCCAACTTTCACACGCATGAAGGGTGCGGGACTTGTGCCCAGCATCGGTGAGGCGGCCAGCGCGGGGCGGATCGCGGCTGCCGACAATGGCAGCGCGGCCGCTCCGGCCAGCGCGGCG
>JBGTKN010000338.1:0-2947 GCA_041744615.1 Hyphomonas sp.
GAGTATCTCGCCATCTGGCAGCGCGCGCGCGCCGGAGGCGGGTTTGCCGCGCTCAAGTGCGAAGGCGTTCTTGTGGTAGCCGTCTAAGCCGACCGAGACGTCCAGGACGGTTCCGGCCTGGAAGGTGTCGTGGTTGCGCCAGAGCGCCCACATACCTTGCGCGAAGTGCGGATAGTAGTGGCAGTGATAGATCGCATCGCCGGCCGACTTGTTGCGGTTACCCGAGCCCCCGAAGGCGATTTCATAAGTGTATGTCCCACCCGGGCCGATGCCTTGCGCATCCATATAGTTGGCATTGTCGTCGTTGGCGTTGGCAAGCCATTGATGGTTGTGAAGGTGGAAGACGTGATGCTCTTTTGGACCGGCGTGCAGGTTCCGGAACTTCACGAAGTCGCCGATATAGGAATGCGACACGTTGGCCGGATCATCCGGGTATTTGGCATAGGACGCGCGGATGCTCGGATCGCGGTCGCAGTGCGGATCGCCCGGCTGCGGCGAGCAGAATTCGAGGCCGGCATTCGCAGGCACGTCGACCAGCAAGGCCGGATCACCGACCGCGAACGAGGTGAGGAAGAATTCCTCATAGGAACAGCTGAGGCAGTCATGCGCCGGGCCGACGCCGAGACGATTGGCGATGACCTGGGCGCCGACACCGCCGGAGCCCTGATTGATCATGAATGCATCCCCGACGCCGTGCAGCGTGTGCTCGAAGACCGGGTCCTCGAACCAGAAAGGGAAAGCCTGTTTCGTGACGGTTTCGTCGTTGAACAGGGCGATGAATTCGCGGAACGGCTCAAGCCTGTTCGGAAGCGCCGGGTTCGTCACACCGCGGCGTTCGAGCGCGTAGGTCGACGCCGGGAACGAGCCGTCGGGATTCGGTCCGGAGATAACCGCGCTTATGTCCGAGGAAACGAGCTTGACGCTCGAGCCCTGGATGTCGAGCATGTTGAGGATCGGTTTTCCGGCCTTGCCTTCTGCCGTCCATGGCTGGCGGTTCGGATAGCGGGCTTCATAGTTGATGATCGGATGACCGCCCGGGGTCGTGCCGATCGTCGCAAGGCGCATGTCTTCTTCAGTAACCTGGCTGCGATAGAAGTTTGCAAGTGCCGGCTCGACCTGGACGACCCCGAACAGGCCGTTCGACAGGTTGCCGCCGGTGCCTTCGCCGCCGAAGGAGACGGCGTGAGACAAGACGAGGTGGGAGCCCTCGGCGTCGGCAAAGAATCTGTAGGTTCTGGTCTGGCCTGGTGCGGCCAGCGTGTTGGGACCCTTGCCGACATAGGCGGCGGTATCGCCGGCCGAATCGAGTGCGCTCATGCCCAGAGGCGTGAAACCGGCGCGGCGTTCGGCGACCTGGTCGTTGACTGTCAGGATCGACGGAATGGCATTATTGGGGTTTGGCTGCGAGCTCAGCAGGTTCGTGAACCTGATCTCGAGACATTCGCCTTCGCGCACACGCACGACGATCGGGCGCGGGCGCTTGTCGGGACGAAGTGCGACATTGCCGGGGGTCAGCGTCCCGCCAGCCGCTTCTGGTTTGCCAGATGCTCGGTCGACCACGTCGGACCGCAGGGCATAGATCATGCCGTTTACGTTCTGAGCGCCCATCCGGTTGAACATCAACGGCTGGTCCAAGGCGACCACGTCCGCCTTCACCGTCCTGCTGCAAACCGGAAGTTGCGCCTGAGCTTCGATATTGCTCGCGAGTGCGCCCATTGCGCACACAGCTAGCCCGACGGCCAGCTTGGTAAGTCTACCCAACACGTCCCCCTCCCAAAAAGTGACGTTATGAAAAAAAATGCCGTGCACGGATTGTCCCGATCCGCGCACAAAGTGAACATAGGACAGAGCGCCGGAGGCGTCCATATCAAATGAGGCGAAAAGTTGTAATTCCTGCGGCGTTTCAAGTATTGCGGGAGTTCCGGGCAGAATTGCTCGCGGTTTGGGCAGTAGTTCGGGGGCCGAACTAGGTACAAATGCCTAATTAGCGGGCATAAATTAGCCGCGCCGAGATTGTCCGCGCCTTGCCGGCGCTCGTGAAACGGACCTGGACGACGCGCGGGAGATCATCGTTTGCGCGAAATGATTGGTCCGGCGAAGGCACCTGCGCCAAACTTGGCCCGCCGCCATAATCGAAAGCGAGGCCATCGGCGCATTCGAACAGGACGCGTTCATCGCTCGCGCCCGGCGCGAAATTGGAGGCCATCGTCACATCCTCCCAGGTAAGCACAAGATCAGCGCGCCCGGGACAGACCGGATTAGAGCGGGCGAGAAGGCCGATGCGCGAATAGCCCGACGGCTTGCGCCCGACTTGTCCGTCGACGAGGAACGTCACACCGTCCGGGCGCCCTTCGAAGATGACCCGGCTGTCGAGATCATAGCCTCTCGGCGTCAGGGCGCGCGACAACCAGCGTTCGACCAGCCATTCGGTCTGCTGCCATTCGGTTTCGGAATCATTTGCGTCCGCGGCCTGCCAGAGCCTAAGGCCGGTGCGCACGGACTGGGTGACAGCGACGGAGATCAGCGCCAGTAAAGTCAGCCCGACGAGCATTTCAAGCAGGCTGAAACCGGCCTGTGCTGGGCGCTGGCGTCTCATGGCAGCGCCTCGGGAGCGGACTCCATACCGAGTTCAGCTGGCAGGCGCAGGGTCTGAAGCCGGGCGAGGCGCCCTGCCCGGTCGGTGACCTCGATATCGATCCGCACGAGGCGGGGCGTGACCTGCGCCATCTGCACGGCCCACCGGGTGCCATCCGGATCTGCGCCGCTGCGCGACGGCGCGTAGGTTTGCGACAGGTCGATATCGAGCAGCAGGGCTTCGGCGCGGGCGGTACGCTTGAAAAGCGACTCATGGGCCGCCTGCGCGCGGGCGGAGCTCGAATAGAGCTCAAGCAGGGCCATGCACGCGAGGCTGAAGATCACCAGCGCGACCAGCGTTTCCATAAGGGTG
>JBGTKN010000339.1:0-2607 GCA_041744615.1 Hyphomonas sp.
TCCGGGCAGGCGGTGATCAGCTCAGGGTGCGGAACATCCGTGCCCTTGAGGGCGGCGAGCATGCGGGCCTCGCGGCGCATCGTCTCGTTGGAATTGGCGCGCAGCACCGGGGGCGGGCGGCGCAGGACAAAAGACCGGCCGGCGCGGGAGAATTTCAGGAGAATGTTCTGCGTGCCGCCGGCGAGGCGCTGGACATTTTCCAGGGGCCCGGAACCAAGCCCCTGGGCATCCATCCAGTTCGCCAGCGCGGCAAGATCAATGAGCGTTTCCATGGCGCCAGAGTGACCAATGCCGGGTCTTTAGCCAAGAGCTTCCTTCGCGGCAGCGAAGACGTCTTCGAACATCGCGGCGGTCAGGCGGCCTGTGTTGGTGTTGTAGCGCGAGCAGTGATAGGAG
This sequence comes from Hyphomonas sp., assembly GCA_041744615.1. GTDB lineage: Bacteria > Pseudomonadota > Alphaproteobacteria > Caulobacterales > Hyphomonadaceae > Hyphomonas. The sequence goes on from JBGTKN010000339.1 coordinate 397, forward strand.
GAGAGCAGTACTACCGGCCGTCCGTTCACGGACACATTATAGCGCGTGCCATGGCCGAAGGGGTGGGGGCCTAGCTTGACGCCCAGCGCGCGCAGCGTGGAATCATGGCTTATCTTGCCGAGGCAGAGGATGACCTTCACCTTCGGCAGCGCGGCCAGGCGGGCCTGCAGGAAGGGCCGGCAGGTGTTGATCTCCTCGCCGACTGGCTTGTTCTCCGGGGGCACACAGCGCACCGCGTTGGTGATCATTGCGCGGTTGAGTTTCAGCCCGTCGCCCGGATCGGCGGCGTAGGTGCCCTTGGAGAAGCCGAACTTGTCGAGCGTGGCGTAAAGGAGATCACCCGCCCAGTCGCCCGTGAACGGGCGGCCGGTACGGTTTGCACCCGTCACGCCTGGCGCGAGACCGACGATGACAAGCTCGGCCATATCGCTGCCGAAGCTCGGCACCGCGCCGTTGAACCAGGTTGGTTCCTTCGCGCGCACCGCTTCGCGGTAGGCGACGAGGCGCGGGCAGAGCGGGCAGTTGCGGGGTGCCTCTGCCGGAAGGTCAATACCCATCGGCGCTGCCGTCCTTGCGCATTTCGGTCGCGGCGATCCAGGCACCCGAATTGAAGTCGCGCATAATGGCCTGGTAGCCGCCATAGTTGGCTTCGCAGCATTCGACCGCATAGCCGCGTGCGCGCAGTTCGACGGCAGCATCCGCGAGGCCGCGTTCGAGCATCACCTTGCCGGTGCCGATATTGCAGTTGTCGCCGAGGTTGTTGGTCGGCTCGCAGCCGCCATCATGTTCCCAGCGCGCGGCGTCGCCCGCTTCCTGCAGGCCCATCCCGAAATCGACGAGGTTGGTGATGATCTGCACATGGCCCTGTGGTTGCAGCGCGCCGCCCATCAGTCCGAAGCTGAGCCAGGGCTCGTACGGGCAGGCGAGCTCCGGCGCCGTGGCACGCACCTGGCAACCGGGCACGTCCTTCCGGAACGCGAAGGCCGGGATGATCGTGTGGAACGGCCGCTTGCCGCCTTCGAAGACGTTGGGGTGATCCGGGTCGAGGCTGAACAGTTCGCCTCGGTCCTGGAACATGAAGCCGAGGCCGTCCGGCACCAGGCCCGATCCCATGCCGCGATAGTTCGACTGGATCAGCGAGACCATCATGCCGTCCTTGTCGGCGACGGTGAGATAGGTCGTGTCGCCGTCGCGCAGGGCGGCATCGGTGATCTCCGTACCCGGAGCAACCGAAAGTGCGGCCTTGCCGGGATCAATCAGTTTCGCACGCGCCGCATTGTAGCCGGGGGCGACGAAGACTTTCGGATCGACACCGGAAAAGACGGTATCCGCATAACCTAGCGCGCGGTCGGCAAAGGCGAGGCGCTTGGCCTCGACCATCGCGGTCAGCGCGTCCGGCGAGCCGAAGCCCATGGACTTGAGGTCGAAGGTCTCCAACATCTCGAGCATCTGCAGGGCCGCCACGCCTTGCGTGTTGGGCCCGAGTTCGCAGACTTTCACTTCACTTCGATAGTCGACGCAGATCGGTTCCACCCACTCGCCTTTATGGGTGGTGAAGTCGCTGAAGTGCATCTTGCTGCCGTGGCGGCGCAGATAGTTGGTCATGACGCGGGCGGTCGCGCCGCGGTAGAATTCGCCCCGGCCGAGCGTGCCGATTCTCTCCAGCGTGTTGGCGAGGTCGGGATTGCGGAACAGGCTGCCTTCGACCGGTGCGGGGTCGAAATAGGTTTTGCGGGCGTTCTCATACTCTTCCAGTTCGCCACGTTCATGTGCCGGTTCGAAGCGCAGGGGGCCGCGCGACCAGTACCAGGCAATCATCTCGGGGATCGGCGCGCCTTCTCGCGCGTACCTGATTGCCGGGGCCAGATTGTCCGCCATCGGACGTTTTCCGAACTTGCCGTGCAGCGCGAACCAGCCATCGACTGTGCCGGGCACGGTGACAGTGATGGTGCCGAAGGAGGGGAGCGCCTTGCCGTCCCGGAACTGGTCAGCCTTGGCCTGCGCATCAGCAAGGGTGGTGGCTTTCGGGGAGCGGCCGGAACCATTATAGCCGTAGAGCTTCTGCGTCATCGGATCCCAGACTATGGCATAGAGGTCGCCGCCGATGCCGTTGCCGGTGGGCTCGACTAGGCCGAGCATGGCATTGGCGGCAATCGCAGCATCGACGGCCGAGCCGCCGGCTTTCAGCACGTCGAGCGCCGTCTGCGTGGC
>JBGTKN010000340.1:0-1711 GCA_041744615.1 Hyphomonas sp.
CGGTGATAATTAGGACTTGAAAGGGCGGGAGGCTGAGACTAATCCTCCCGCTCTCCCGGTCAGGGGCCATAGCTCAGTTGGTAGAGCGCTTGCATGGCATGCAAGAGGTCGTCGGTTCGACTCCGTCTGGCTCCACCAGGACCCGCTTTCCGGGCAATCGCGTCAAAAATCGAGCAATCAGGCCCGCTAAACGCGCCTGTGAGCCCGCGCCGCCGTCTTGCCGCAGGCTGGTGCTTGAACCGGACACAATCGGAGCCCACCTTCACTTCATGGCAGGTTGCCAGCCCGCCAGCGTCCCCTGATGGGGCGCGGAAAGGAGTGGACCCATGACGACCGGCCTGAAATCGACGACCTTCGAAGGCAATTCCTTCGTCTACATTCGCCATCTCGATGATGGGGAAATCCGCAGTCTGCTGCCACCTGAAGCCCTCGATGATGTGGCGGACCCGGATGACCTGTTCGTCGTTGCCTCGGCCGACGGCCAGCGCCTGGCCATCGTGGAAGGCCGCGAAGCTGCCTTCGCCGCCGCCCTCGCAAACGATCTGAGCCCGCTCAGCGTCCACTAACCCTGCCTTGCTTTTCCCCGGATTGAAGTTGACACTCGCGTCATCTGATCCGGGGAGGCCTCCATGAAACTTACGCACGCCGCACTCGTAGTTCCGCTTGTCGCGATGATGGCAGCCTGCGCACCCAAAGTGCCCGAGACGCCGGCCGGCAGCCTGACCGCCCTTCCGGCGCCGCTGCCCTCCGAGGGCGATTTCGGCGCAACACTCCAGGGCGCCCTGATCAACGCCAAGGCCGGCGACACGATCGTCATGCCGGCCGGCACCTTTTCCCTGATCGATCCGCTTTCGCTGGATGTTGACGGCGTAACGCTGCGCGGCGCGGGGCAGGGGCTCACCGTGCTCGACTTCGCCCAACAGTCAGGCGCCGGCGAAGGCCTCCTCGTCACCTCCGATGACGTGACGCTGATGGATTTCACCGTCCGCGACACCAAGGGCGACGGTATCAAGTCGAAGGGCGCCGACCGGATTACCTACAAATACCTCACCGTCGAATGGAGCGGCGAGCCGGATGAGGCGAACGGTGCGTACGGCGTCTACCCGGTCGAATCGCAGGATGTGCTGGTCGAGAATGTCACCGTCCGCGGCGCTTCGGACGCCGGCATCTATGTCGGCCAGTCGTCCAACATCATCGTGCGCAACTCGATCGTCGAGTTCAATGTCGCCGGCATCGAGATCGAGAACTCCACGGGCGCCGACGTGTACGGCAACATCGCCCGCAACAATACCGGCGGCGTCCTCGTCTTCGACCTGCCGGACCTGCCGGTCTCCGGCGGCAACTCGACCCGGATATTTGCCAACCAGATCCTCGCCAACAACACCCGCAACTTTGCCCCGCCCGGCAATATCGTGGCCGGCGTGCCGTCCGGTACCGGCGTGATCATCATGGCCAACCGCAACGTTCACGTCTTCGACAATACCTTCGACAACAACCGCTCCACCCATGTCCTGATCACGGCCTATTCGCTGCCCTTCACCGATGCAGCCTATAATCCGCTGCCGCGCGATATCGTGATACGCGGCAACACCTATACCGGCGGGGGGGATGATCCGCAGGGCATCCTCACGCCGCTCGCTGCCGCGATGGGCGGCACGCTGCCGCCGATCGTCTGGGACGGGGTCACCGCCTGGCCCGGCGCCGAGGCGCA
>JBGTKN010000341.1:0-5650 GCA_041744615.1 Hyphomonas sp.
GAACCCGGCCGCATCGCGGTCCTGCATTATCTTTGCGGCGCGCACGATGGCGGCACGGCTTTCTACCGACACCGCGCCTCGGGCTTCGAGACCGTCAGCGCTTCGCGGATGGAAGACTATTCAGGTCTGCTGGACGCAGAACTGAGCCAGAACGGGCTGCCCGGCGCTGATTACCTTCGCGGCGACACCGCCCTGTTCGAGCAGACCTACCGCGTCGATGCGGCGTACAACCGGCTCGTAATCTACCGGGGCTGGACGCTGCATTCCGGTCTCATCCCTCCAGGTCATGCCCTGCCGCCCGATCCGCGCGGGGGCCGGCTGACGATCAATACATTCCTTCAGGCCCAATGAAACCCGCGAACGGGTAGTCCGCTTCGGCGACATAGCGGGACGGGCCTGAGGCGCGCGACTGGCTGGAGTAAAGGTGGAACGCGCCTGTCTGCCAGGGCTCGCTGCGGAAGGTTTGATGGCGCTCGCTCCAGGCGCGGGCGTCTTCGAGTATCGTCCCATGGCAATAGGCAAGCGTCACGTGCGGCGTGAACGGCCGGCGCTCAAGCGGAATCGAGAGGCGCCGGGCGGCGCGTTCGCAGGCCGATGCGAGGCCGCGCAATTCGTCGGTTTCGCGCACGCGGGCCCAGACAGCGGAAGGTTCCTTGCGGCCGAACCAGCCCGCCCCTTCAATCACCAGACTGGGAGCAGGCAGTTCGATCTCGGCGAGCAACTCGTCCAGATCCCGCGCCGCAGCGTGACTGATCTCGCCAAAGAAACAGAGCGTGACGTGAAAATTCTCCTCAGGCCTCCAGCGTGCGCCGGGCAAGTCCTTCTGGAGCTTCCGCAGCGGGCCGGAAATCTCGGGCGGCACGGGCAAGGCAGCGAACAAGCGAAGCATCCGGCTAGGTTTGACCACGCCGCGCGGCAAAAGAAAACCCGGCCGCTTCGGGCCGGGTTTAACATGATCGGGACCTGCCGAAACTCAGCCGGCGAGATGGTCCAGCCTTCCGAAATGCTCGGCGAGGAGATAGTAGAACGTCACACGCGATTTCTGGCCCCCTTCGGCCTTCATCTTCTCGCAGATCTTCTGAATCCCCGCATCAAGTTCACCCTGGTTGTGCGCAAGTCCGAGCTTGGTGCGGCACCACTTGTCCCTGATCCGGTCGAGTTCTCCATCATCGCTGCACGCCACGATCGAACTGTCCTTGTTGCGCAAGGCTATTCCCAGATGTCCTACGATTTTCTCGGCGGCCGCCTGATTGTACCCCTTTGCATACTTCTTGATATTCTCGGCATAAGCCGATGCGTCAGCCATGGTCTTCCCCTTATTAAGTCGTGGCTTCTTTTACTGCGAACGGTGGAACTCACAGTTGCGTAGAGTTTAAGTCCCGCCAAATCCAAGTCAACGGCGACAAGCTGCTCTCTGGCCCCGGCACTTGCGCAGATTTCAAAGGCGTTCCCGGTTCTCTGACGAGTATTTGCGTTGCCCGAAACTATGTTTTGGTTATCAAATATTAACCAAGAACTGCATTCGCGGATTGGGTGACAGCGGGCGAGCCACGGGAACCACAGGATGCAATGAACAGATACGTTCCTTGCCGGATTCTGTTGCACCCGGAGGCGAGTGCCTCCATATATTGTGCAAACGGCGCCTGGCCGGCGTCCGCGATCACAGAAAGGGTTCAACAACCGATGAATGACTTCAACCGAACTTTCGGAGGCATCGACGCTCAATCCGCCGACACCTCCGTCAATGTGGGCCTTCGGACCTTCATGCTGGGGGTCTATCAGAAGCTCGCCTTGGGTATCGCCCTGTCGGGCGCCATCGCTTTTGTCGTCGGCTCCGGTATCGTGCCGGGCCTGACCCAGCTGCTGCTGGGCACACCGCTCTTCTACGTTTTCCAGTTCGGACCGCTGGCGCTGATCTTCGGCTCGATTTTCCTGATGAAGAACCCGTCGCCGCTGGCCACCGGGATCCTCTACTGGACCATTGTCTCGATGCTCGGCGTCTGTCTGTCGATCTGGGTCGTCATGGCAATGTCGGGCACCAGCGTGACGACACGCGGCGGCGCGGCGATGAGCGTCTCCTTCCTGACGATGACCAAGGCCTTCCTGCTGACCTCGTCGGCTTTCGGAGCGCTCAGCCTGTTCGGCTACATGACCAAGATGAACCTGCGCCCGATCGGCATCATCGCCGTGTTCGCGCTGTGGGGTATCATCGGCATCTCGCTGCTCAGCCTCCTGTTCCCGCCGTCGGGCATGATGGAAGTCCTGATCCAGGTCGGCGTTCTGGGCATCTCGGGTGTCCTCGTGGCCTTCCAGACCCAAGAACTTAAGCAGAGCTACTTCGCCTTCGAAGGCGATACCCGCTCGCTGGCAGTGATGACGAATTCAGGCGCCCTGAACTTCTTCATCATGTTCTACAACATGTTCACGATCCTGATGTCGTTGCTCTCGCGCGACTGATCCGGAACCCTGAACGAAAAGTCGGCACGCCCCGTGAGCTCCGCTCACGGGGCGTTTGCTTGTCCGCCGCATTGCACGCGGGCGCGGCCTCGGGTAGGGGTCCCGCGACATCGTTCCCAGGCCCATTCCGAGGAGACCCCACATGGCCCGCAACAGAATTGCCCTTATTGGTTCCGGCATGATCGGCGGCACGCTCGCCCATGTGTGCGCGCGTGAAGAACTCGGCGATGTTATCCTGTTCGACATCGCGGAAGGCCTGCCGCAGGGCAAAGGCCTAGACATCGCAGAATCGACCCCGGTCTATGGCGCCTCGGTCGGTCTTAAGGGCGTCAATGACTATGCGGGGATCGCCGGCGCCGACGTCTGCATCGTCACCGCCGGTGTGCCGCGCAAGCCGGGCATGAGCCGCGACGACCTCCTCGGCATCAACCTCAAGGTCATGAAAGCCGTGGGCGAGGGCATCAAGGCGCACGCGCCGGATGCATTCGTGATCTGCATCACCAACCCGCTCGACGCGATGGTCTGGGCGCTGCGTGAGTTTTCCGGTCTGCCGCATTCGAAGGTGGTCGGCATGGCGGGCGTGCTCGATTCGTCGCGCTTTGCCTACTTCCTGTCCGAGAAGACCGGCGTGTCGGTGGCTGATATCCATGCCTGGACGCTGGCCGGCCACGGCGACGACATGGTGCCGATGGTGCGCCATTCGACCGTCGGCGGCCTGCCGCTGCCGGAGCTGGTGAAGCAGGGCTGGATGACGCAGGAAGAGCTGGATGCGATCGTAGAGCGGACCCGCAAGGGCGGCGGCGAGATCGTGAACCTGCTGAAGACCGGCTCGGCCTATTACGCGCCCGCCGAGAGCGCCATCGCGATGGCGAAGTCCTATCTCTCCGACCAGAAGCGCGTGCTGCCGGTGGCGGCCTACTGCCGCGGCGAGTTCGGTGTGAAGGACATGTATGTCGGCGTGCCGACGCTCATCGGGGCCGGTGGCGCCGAGCGCATCGTCGAGTTCGACCTGGACGCCGACGAAAAGGCGATGTTTCAGAAATCGGTCGCTTCGGTGCAAGGGCTAATCGAAGCCTGCAAGGCGATTGATCCTTCCCTCGCCTAGGAGCCCGGGGCCATGGCCATCGGCCCGGTCATCGAGACGCAGCGTCTGATCCTGCGTCCTCCGTCTGCGGAGGATTTTGCCGGTTTCTGTGCGTTGATGACGGATAAAGAATCGGCCCGGTTCATCGGTGGTGTGCAGTCTCCTGAAGTGGTCTGGCGGACATTGTGCGTCCTGGCCGGGGCGTGGACCATAAACGGATTCTCGATGTTTTCGGTCGTGGAGAAGTCCACTGGGAAATGGATAGGCCGGCTCGGACCCTGGCAGCCAGCGGGTTGGCCTGGCTCCGAAGTGGGCTGGGGATTGCTGACCTCGGCGCAGGGTAGGGGTTATGCGCTCGAAGGCGCATCCGCCGCGATGGATTATGCCGTGGACATCCTGGGCTGGACCGAAATCATCCATTGTATCGATGAGAAGAACGCGCCCTCGATTAAGGTAGCGGAGCGGCTGGGGTCAGCCTACCTGCGCAAGTCAGTTGCACCGCCGCCGCTCACAAACATGATTTGGGATGTGTACGGACAAACGGCGGACGCCTGGCGCGCCCGCCGCATTCGCTGAACGTTAGCAGAAATCATCCTGATCTATGTCGATCTCGATGATCTCGCCGGACTGGCCGTTGACATCGATTTCGATCTCCCGCCCGTCGGCTGTGCAGCCTTCGAGTTCCCATTTGGGCGAATCGCGTTCGATCTTGTCGATGCGGTGCATTCCGTTGACGCGTGCGATATCCATCGCTTCAGATTTCGTCACGGTGAATTCGATCTGTCCACGTTCGTCGTCTGCCAGGGCGAAAGGTGCAGGTGCGGCGAGCATGAGCGCCAGGACAAGCGCGGAAATGTTGAGTTTCATGACAATCTCCAAAATTCGACATGACGGGCACTTGGAGGCTTGAGCCTTGATTTCAAATTACAATCAGAAAATGTGCCGGGCAGAACCGCCCCGATTTCGCAGCGCGCCGGCCCTTTCCGGAGTTCAGCAATCGTCGTCGTGGTCGTCGATTTCGAATTCGAGGATGCGTCCGCTCTGACCGTGGATGTCGATCTCGATTTCGCGGCGATCATAGGTGCAACCTTCGAGTTCCCATTTGCCCTCATCGCGTTCGATTTCCTGGACATGGTGCATGCCATTGTCGTGCGCGATCGCGATGGCTTCGGTGCGGCTGATGCGGAATCCGCCGCGATAGTCATCATCGTCAGCGAAGGCGATGGGGGCAGGGGCGGCGATGGCAACTCCGATGATTGCCATGGCAAGGGTGCGTTTCATGCGTTTTTCCTCGTTGCGGGTGTTCTTTGCAGCACGCAGGCATCGACACCAGCGAAGCTGGACACAAGATGCGAATGCCGCCTGAACGGGAATTGAACGCACCATCCAGGTTGAGACAGCGGAGAGAGACGCGATGATCGGCGAAGGCGGGGACCTTCCTGTACCGTTGGACCGTGAGATGCGTGTGCAACGGGCACTCAGCGCTTCGCTGGAAGCGCTGAAACTTGCGCGCCGCGAAGCAGAAGCAGCGGCGGCCGATCCCGCGCGGCAGAGGTGGGCTGCGCTGGGACTCGTCAGCGCACTGCAAGGCGCACTGGTGGCCGCGCTGTCAGGATACGAGAGCGCCGATCTTGACGCCGTCCTGAACCCCTCTCAGCGCGAACGGATTGCCCCGGTCGCACTTCTGCTGCGACGCGCGAGGTCCGGCGACTATCTGAATGCGCCAGAGCGAGTGGACCTGCCGGGCAGCCGACAGCGTGCCCTGGACAGGGTAATCTCGGTGCGCAACGCCGCCGTACACGCATTGTCGGTGGCAGTTCCGGCGACCTTCGCTGAGGATGCGCGCGTGGCGACGGAACTGATTGCCCATCTTGTGCTGGAGGCTCCGGCGTTTGATCCGGCGCGGGTCGGCATCGTCTCGGCGCTGATCGCGGACGAGTTGAAGGCCCTGAATATGGCGCTGCGGGAAACGCCAGCCGATTAACGTCAAAGTGACGCCTCTCGGGCAAGGCTTTGCCGATGCGCCGCCTGTCCACACTTCTTGCCTGCGTTCTGCTCGTCCCGCTGATCGCAGCGGCGCCGGACACGTTCACGCGCGCCGATCTTGAG
>JBGTKN010000342.1:0-2921 GCA_041744615.1 Hyphomonas sp.
GCCGGAGCCTGCGCCCGCCACACTTCCGCCTCCACCGCCTCCACCGCCTCCGCCTCCGCCGCCCGCGCCACCCCCGCCGCTTCCTATCGAAATCGACCGGGGCGCCGGTGCCTACCCGGACGAATATTTCGAGTTCGAGGACGATCTGGAGAGTCTGCCGCCAACCGGAGTCGGCCGGCCGGACCTGGTTGCCTCGCGTTCCGCGTTCCGGTCGGAATCGAACCGGTCGGCCACGCCGGTGCAGGACTACCTGCCCTATATCGACGTCGCGATCGAGCAATCCATCCTCGTCGCCGGCAATGGCCCGGCCCTGCAGGACCGCTATACGCGCATCCAGATCGTTACGCTCGATCCCGACAGCTATGACGTTGCGGGCGTGGCGGGCGATGGCCGCAAGTCGAAGAAGGAAACGCGCGACTACAACAAGGAAAGCCGCGGCTGGATTTCCCGCACGGTCATGGGCTCGCGTAACGTGACGCGCACCCTGATTGCCGATTTCAACATTTCCAACCCGGATATAAAGTCCACGAAAGCACTCTTCTCCTCGACCTTCCGCTCCGACAATTCGAAGGGCGAAGCCTGGGCGACCAATGAAAGCATCTCGGTCTATGCGACGCCGTACTTCAAGGTCAGCCCGAACACGATGATCGAAGGCCGCTTCCGGATGCAGCTCTCAGATGAGCGCTCTTCAACGGCCGGAGCTAACGTGATGAACGCGTTACAGACGGCTGCAAACCTGATCGCCCCGACTTCGGCGCTCGTCACCTTCTTCAACGCCCCCGCCATGCTGCAGGCATCGACATTTCTGAACACGCAATCGACCTCGCTGTTCGGCCAGTCGATCACCGAAGAATCCACGGGCGCCTTCGCGATCAAGTCGTGGACTGAGCACCCGATTCTCGTGATCCGGGCCGAACTGCCTCCGGCTGGCAACATCAAGAACACGAAGAAGAAGGAAGGCATCGGCAAATGGGTGGTCTATCTCGAGCCGCCGATTCCATCTGTCTTCACCGCCAACACGTTTGGCAACGATCAACCCGATTTCCGGGGCGTGAGTTCGGCGGACATCCTGTCCTTCAATGTCGGCATGGATCTGCGCGTCTACGATTATGTCTTCTCGCGGCTCGAGCTCAGCGACCAGATCACGAGCCTCAACGAGACCGGCGACACGAACACGGCGCGGTTGATCTGCTCACGGATTTCGCGCGGGCTTTCGGCTGTTGGCTTCACGACGTTCGATGCAGCCGCAGGCGTCTGGGCCGCTTCAGAATCAGATCAGTTCACGCTGACCGCGCGCACCGCCCTGCAGGATCCCGAAACCTGCGGCGCCATGGCGCTCTGGACCGACATGACACAATAGCAGGCTTGCCAGCCGGCCCGGCCGCACCCTATTGAGCAGAGCGCGCGCCAAGGGAGCCGACCTGCTTGAAACCTGCCCCCGATTTCTCGGTGCTGATCGTCAACTACAATGGCGGCGCCTATGTGCAGGGCGCGCTCGATTCGCTAAAGCGTCAGACCCATCGCGCGTTCGAGGTGATCCTGCTCGATAATGCCTCGACCGACGGCTCGCTCGACGGGCTCGATACCAGCGGCCTGCCCGCCTTCACGTTGCTGCGCGAAACCGAGAACCATGGTTTTGCGCGCGGCAACAACCTCGCAGCTGCGCAGGCAAACGGCACCTGGCTCGCGCTGCTGAACCCCGACGCGGCCGCGCGGGAGACCTGGCTGGCCGAAGTGCTGGCGGGAACACTGCGCCATCCCGGCATCACCAGTTTTGCCGGAACCCAGCTCTGGATGCACGACGAGACAAGGCTCGACGGCGCCGGCGACAACTACCTCGTGTTCGGAATTCCCTGGCGCGGAGGCTATCATCGTCCTATTACGGATATTCCCGCGGAAGGCACCTGCTTCTCACCCTGCGGCGCGAGTGCGGTTTATCACCGCGCGACGTTCGCAGCGGCGGGCGGGTTTGACGAACGGCTCTTCTGCTTCTGCGAAGATGTCGACCTGGGATTCCGTCTGCGTCTCGAGGGCGGGGAGTGTGTGTTCCTCCCGGCGGCTGTGGTGTCCCACGCGGGCGGCGGATTGTCGGAAAAGGTCTCCGGGTTTGCGGTGCGCCACGGCACGCGCAACCGGCTCTGGGTCTATCTTAAATGCATGCCCCTGCCGCTGCTGATCCTTACGCTGCCCGGCCATATCGCGTTGACCTTCCTCATCCTTCTCCGTGGGCTGATGACTGGCCGGTTCAGCGATGCGATGGCAGGATTGATCGAGGCGCTGCGCGGCATCGGCAGGGTCTGGGCAGACCGGCAAGTCGTGCAGGCTCATCGCACGGCGCGGCTCGGCCCACTGCTTAGCGCCATGGTGTGGAACCCGGCCCGCATGCTCGGCCGGCAGACGGCTGTGCGCCCGATCAGCTCACCACCGCGCGGTCTGTAACCCGGCGACAGTCCGCCCCGTCGATGAAGGCAATCACGGCGCCGCCGGTCTCGGACAAGGAAAAGCCCCCGAAAACCTTTCGGTTTTCAGGGGCTTATTTGGGTGCGGGAACAGGATTTGAACCTGTGACCTTCAGGTTATGAGCCTGACGAGCTACCGGACTGCTCCATCCCGCGTCAAAACTGTCTGTGTCCGGAAGAAATTTTCCTTCAAAACACAAAGTCCGGCCTGCCTGACGGCGGGGGCCGGACGGAGCCGCCGTGATCCCGGCGGATCAGAGCGGCAGCCGCCCGAGAGCGGCTGTTCGTTGCAAGAGAAAGAATATCTGCAAGAAGAATTCGCATTTTGACTGGGCTCTGCAGACCCGGCAGCGACCTACTCTCCCACGCCTTAAGACGTAGTACCATTGGCGCAAGGGGGCTTAACGACGGAGTTCGGGATGGGATCCGGTGGGGACCCCCTGCCATAACCACCAGGTCGGC